>JAYVGE010000301.1:0-7845 GCA_043772515.1 Flavobacterium sp.
ACGCAATTACAATATAGTCTGATTTTTTTCTCCTCACCTCAGGTTTTCTCTTTTCGATAGAGGAGGGATTGGGTTGTATTATAATTAGGTTTGGTATAAGAATAATTTGGGTTAATTTATGGAATCGGTATTATTGCTTTTAGTGTCATCTTTAATATAAAATAAAATAACAATTTTTATAAATGTCCGTGATATACGTATAGCATACACGGACATCATAACATTAAAGAGTAGGTTTTCTATAGAAATAATTATATACAAGCAGTAACAGTGCCAGAATTTCAATAACTAAACCAATACTCAATACAAACGTCATATCATCTCCTTGAATCTTAAAAAAAGAACCAACTGCAATAACAACCATTCCAATAATAAAAATTATTAAAGGGAATTTTAATAAAACTTTTATTTATTTTTTCATAATTTCTTTAATTTATGCAATACAACTACACAGTGTAGCGATAAGAATTGGAATAGACGGATTTGTACAAAAAGCAATAGTAGAAACAGCATCGGAGCAAAAATCATTTGTTTCACGGTTAAAACAACTATAAACTCTCTCTCCTTTCTCTTTGACACACTCCTACCATAGCTAATTTAAACAATGTTTGATCTGATTTATTTTCAGAAATCGAAGAATTGTTTTTTGGCACTACTTTAAAAACTTCACCATCACTATATTTTACTTCAACAAAACCATTTCCCAATGAGTCAAGAGTATTGGTCAGGTCTGCTATATACGAAGTATAGCTTTTACCATTGTCAGCTATTTCTGACTTATAAAGTGCCTATTTACTGGGGTTTTTCCCTATCTAAATGGCGTAAACTTTAAGTGAAGTGCTTTTAAAGCTAAGACACAAACCTTCTTCATTGAAATTAAAAGTATTTTGTGGCGGATTCAAGTTATAATTAATACGTCTTCCGAAGTTACAATCCAGTCGATAATTTCATTTTTTAGAGTCAGTGTTTCCGTTTTTGATTGTACTTTAAAACAAAATTACTAATTTTCGGTTCGAAAAAGAGTGACGAAAGTTTAATTTGTTCATTAAAAAAGGGCACCGTTTTTAAAATTGCAAATTATACTTTATAAAAGACATCTTCAATAGCAATATCTAATTCTGGAAACAAAGGACTCTTTATGTTTTCTCCTTCTACTTGTGGTTTTAAACCAATAAATTCGCCCTTGACTAAAGTATAAACCAATATAATTTTTTCAAAAGGTTCGATTATCCAGTATTCTTTTACACCCGCTTCTTGATATAAATTGAATTTTGTGTGCATGTCATGTTTACTGTTGTTTGGCGATATAATCTCAACCATCAAGTCGGGTGCTCCTTTGCAGCCTCTTTTGTCTAGTTTGCTTTCGTCACAAATAATACATAAATCGGGTTGCACCACAGTAGAGTCTTTCTTGGCGGATGCTATGGGTAGACGAACATCAAAGGGAGCTTGAAATACTCTACATGGTTTTCTTCTAAAATTTATATAAAAACTTCCTGTAAGATTATTCGAAATTGTTTGATGCACCATACTCGGAGCAGGACTCATTTTTAGAATATACCCTTTGATGAGCTCTACCCGTTCCTGAAATTGCCATAACAAATAATCGGAATACGAATATTCTTTGGTCAAATCGAGATCAGAAAATTTAGTTACTGTTGCCATTTCAAAATGTTTTATCAAAGATATAAAATCTAATTTTAAAATTTTACAGAAGATTTTTTATAGAGAAACAAGAAAGAATACTGTTCCCATCAGAGCTAGAGCACCCGTTACCTTCTAAACATATCTCGAAATTGATACAACAACCGCTCTATCAATCGTAAATCTTCGGTAATAATCTCGGCAAATCCCGACATTTCTTGCTGAAACGGAATTGTTTTATGATACGATGTTTCTAGCTTTTTTGGCAAAACTACATCTATCAATACATTCCCATCTTTGTCGGGCGTGAGCGAAATGTTTTTAATCACACCTTGTAGCATTCCATACTCATTATCAGGAAAATTTACAAGTCGAATATTTACGTGCTGACCGATTTTTATTTTTCCCGAATTCAGTGCTGGTGCTTTGAGTTTGCCAATATAGCCTTTTTCAAAAGTAGGAATAATAGCAAAAACACTTTCGCCAGCCGTAATAGATTGATTGGCAGTCCAAATTTGCAAAAAAGAGACTTTGCCCACTACCGATGATTTCAAAACATACGCCAATTCCCAATCCTTGATTGTTTTTTTTAGATTGTAAAACGATTGTGTTTGGCTACTTTCTAGCGTCACATTTTCTTTTGTTCTACTTATTTTTGTGTTTTTGCTATTGCTAGCATTAGCAATCAAGCTGGATTTGAGTTGCGAAATACTACTCAATACGTTTCGATAATTTTTTTCGGACTGGAGATAGCCTAGTTTTTTATTGTCAAAATCTTGTGCCGAAATAATGCCTTTATCAAATAAGACTTCCTGTCGATTTACATCCTTTTTTTGTAATTGTAACTCACTTTCGTTCAAACTTTTTTGCTGTTGCAAAATAGTTAATCGGGCAACAATCTGGATATTTTCGGCTTCTTGAGCAGTTGTCTGAACTTGATAGGGTTGCAATTCCTGATTCAAATCATTGGCAATACACTCTTTCTCAAAAAGTGAAAAAGCCTGCTGCACTTCGCCTAAATTTGCCGTTTTGTATTTTTTTATTATCGCTGTCGTACGCATTTCCTTGCTTTCAGAAAGATCTAGTGAAAGTTTTAAAACTTCTTTGTAATCTGCCGAATTCTGAATAATCGCCAACGGGGTATTCTCTTGTACCGATGCTTTATCTTGCACTAAAATGGCTTCAATTTTACCAGATGTTTTTGCTAGAATTTTCTCTGGTGGAATATTGGTAGTAATAACAATAGGAGCTGCAACAATATCGGGATATTTGATGAACCAAGTAGCAAAAAACAACAGAAATATAACCATCGTAATAACCACCGTTCCCCACCGAATCATCCAATTGGGTATGCGTGTAAGGATTTCTTGTACTTCTTCGCTTCTTAACTCTATTTCTGTATTCTCTAGCATTGTTTGGGTCTTATTTTTATTTTGACTAACTTAATATCATAATTTGTCATTATGACAACAGCATCCATCTCCGAAATTTCTAATGTTGCTACAAAAAAAGTTTTAGCTGAAACCAAAGTTGATATTATCAAATGGGTAGTAGGTATTTTCCTTGCACTTGATATGATGATTATCGGGCTTTGTCTTAAAGAATAAATAGGACCGGAAACAATTTATATCTAAGTATTAAGTTCCCAACTGCAATTGATTCCTCACCAATTCATAATAACTCCCTTTCCGCTTTACCAATTCCTCATGATTGCCAATTTCGATGATTTTCCCTTTTTCTAAAACAACAATCTGGTCGGCATTTATAACCGTACTCAATCGATGGGCAATAACCACTACCGTTTTGTTCTTGAAAAAAACATCTAGTTTCCCCATAATCACTTTTTCATTATTGGTATCCAAAGCTGAAGTAGCTTCATCAAAAAACAACATTTCGGGGTTTTTATAAACCGCTCGGGCAATAAGCAATCGTTGTTTTTGTCCGGTACTCATTCCTACTCCTTCCATCCCAATTTTGGTATTATAGCCCAAAGGCAATCCAGAAATATAACTCGTAATATTCGCCACATCTGCGGCGTAAACCAATCGGTTTTTGTCAATTAAATCAACTCCAACAGCAATATTATTGGCAATAGTATCATTAAAAACAAATCCTTCTTGCATAACGGCACCAACATGATTTCTCCAAGATTTCTGATTTATATTTTTTAATTCCGTTTGATCTACTAAAATTTTGCCTTTGTTTGGTTCATAAAATTTGAGTAACAACTTCATTAAAGTTGTTTTACCACTCCCACTAGTACCTACAATAGCAGTAATTTTATTAGCGGGAATAGTTAGGTTTAAATTTTCTAAAACATTTACATCACAACCAATATAATGAAACGACAACTCTTTTATAGTAATAATACTTTTATTAGGAATGTCGCTTGTTTGTGTTTCGCCTTGTTTTGTTTCGTCTTCTTTCTCGTGAATTTCAGATAATCTCGCTAGCGATATTTTGGCGTCTTGGGCTTCCCGTATAAAGTTGATAAGTTGAGCAATTGGTCCATTCAAACTACCCACAATACTACTTATGGCGAGCATCATCCCTAGTGTAATTTTCCCATCGATAACCAGTTTGGCAGATAGAAAAATGATAATTATATTTTTGAACTCATTGATAAAGTTAGAACCTATACTTTGGGTTTGCTCCAACACCAAACCTTTCATAGAAACTTTGAACAAGCGAGCTTGTATGTATTCCCAACCCCACCGTTTTTGTTTCTCAGCATTGTGGAGTTTTATTTCTTGCATCCCGTTAATGAGTTCTATGACTTTACTTTGCTGTTGCGAACCGCTCGAAAACAGTTTATAATCTAGTTTTTCTCTGCGTTTTAAGAACAGCACTACCCAAAAAAAATAAAAGAAACTACCTGTAAAAAATACCGCAAATATTTGAAGATTATAATATGCTAAAACACCACCCATAATCACCATGTTGATCATAGAAAACAAAACATTGAGAGATGATGTGGTGAGGATACGCTCGATGCGGTGGTGGTCGTTGATGCGTTGCATAATATCTCCCGTCATACGCACATCAAAAAACGAAATTGGCAAATTCATCAACTTTATAAAGAAGTCAGAAACCAACGAAATATTGATTCGTGCTGATAGATGCAACAATATCCAGCTCCGTATCAATTCCAAAGCTGTTTTTCCAAAAAACAAAAACAACTGTGCAAACAATATCATGTAGATAAAACTCAAATTTTGAGTATTAATTCCAATATCCACAATACTTTGGGTAAGAAACGGAACTATAAGTTGTAACAAACTTCCCGTCAGCAACCCAATAATCAATTGGATTATAAACGATTTGTACGGGAAAATATATTTAAACAACAATCCAAACCCGAAAACATTACTTTCTTTGTCTCCTTTGTCAAACGCTGATTGATAAAATTTGGGTGTTGGCTCTAGCAACAAGGCTATCCCTTCTTCAGTTGTTACATTTGGAATTAGAACCAATCCAGAATTTTAAGAATTCTTCTTGTGTATAGGCTATTAGACCAAAAGAGGGATCCGAGATGTAATATGTTCCTTTTTTTATTCTGTATAAAACTACAAAGTGAATCTTATTCCAGTGCAAGATACAAGGCAACGGAGCTTCATATAAGTCTTCAACTGAAAGTTTTACCCCAAGTGTTCTAAACCCTATTTTCTCGCCGGCGTCACTTAATGATACTAAACTACTGCCTACTTTTGTAGTTTCAGATAGCATTCTTAAAGTCTGAATGTTTATTGTCTTACCAAAATTTTTAGCAATTATTTTAAGGCAGGTAGGTCCACAATCCTTACGGTCTGTTTGACGATAATTAGGAAATTTATGCATTTAAATGAGAAGTGAAACATGTTATTACAAGTGTTTTTTGAGCCAATCTTCAATTTGTTTTAATAAATTTTCGGTTACATTTAATAAACCATGATCTTCATTTTCATAAATTAACAATCGTGTGGTATAGTTATTGCTATTTAATTTTGAATAAAAATCAAACGCATTTTCTATATTAACTTTTGTATCCTTGTTTCCTTGAATTATAAAATTTGTCAACGCTTTATTTTGAATGGAATCAATTGCGATGATGCTTGATCGACTCTTTAAAGCTGAAATACTATCCTTGGCATAATTTGGTATTCTACTTCTATAAACTTTAAACATTTCGGGTCTTTTAGTTAGCATTAAATCCGATTGTCCTGCAATTATAATATTTGTTTTGATTCTATTTGTTTTTTTTAGCATCAAAAAATTAGTCATTACACCCCTGCTCCAACCAAAAACAGCAATTCTGGTTTTATCAGCATTTGGTAATTTGTCAATTATTTTTATCACGCCCAATGCGTCATCAATGTCCTTTCCTCCAAATTCATCTTCTCCTAAACTAACTTCAGAACCTCTTAGTTGTGAGCCAATAACAATGTATCCTTTACTTGCAATTTGCCCAATAAATTTTGCTAAAAAGTCAAATTTAATAGTTCCATAATTGCCATTACCACCTCTATTGAAAATAATTATGGGATATACCCCTTTCTTTTTAGGCTCCACTAAATAACCGCCTATTCTTAGATTATCTAAAGACTGGTATCTTAATCCATAAAAATTTAAAGAATCTATATATTTATACTCTTTTTTATAAACTATTTGACCGTTTGTTTTCTCTATTACAGTACTGTAAAAAGGATAATCCTGTGGGTTTTGTTTATTTAGATAGAAATCAGGTTTATTTGTTTGCGAATAAACAAAACTGGTTAAGAATAATAGGATTATATAATGTGTTTTGCTTTTCATGTATTATCGAGATATTTCTTTCATGTATTCCTTTGTATATTTCTCAGCAAAATAAACATACCAAGTCTGTAGCGTTCCTTCTCCTAAATAATCATAGATATACTCGTATTGCATTTTAAGTGTTTTTTTATAAACTTTGAAACTATCTTTTGGATCTTCATTCCAATTGTCATTATCACTTTTTGTTGTTGGTTGGTGATGCATATAATGTCCGAAATTTATTTGGCAAAAGTCATGATAATCTTTCGTAAATAAAATAAAATTATGCCACATTTCATCTATAACGAGAAGCGAATCGTCAATTAAAAAGTTAAACCTATTTTTGTTGCTAAATTCTTTATTACATAACCACAACCATTTTTTTGTTTCTTCAAATATGACTAGAGCTTCATTTCTATCAACATTGAATTTATTTAAAAAACCATAAATTACATCTTCATTATTGTAGTTTATTATGCTTTCTGGATAAATATCTTCTATTTCTTTTTTCATTATAGTTCTAATTTAAAAAATGGAGTTTTACAGATTAGTGTAAAACTCCCACTTAATAATAAAATTTGATTATTAGTCTTTTGTAAAAGTACGGTCATAAGACAACACCATTTGCTCTTGTGGCATAATCCTTTGCTCTTGTGGCATAGCCGCACAATTATTTAAACACCCATCTGATGGACAAGAATGACAATAACCAGGACCACATCCAATCTTAATACTACTACAAGAGCCTCCTTTTATTTCAACAAGATTGTCGAATTTTTTACTTAATAAGCTGTCGATTAATTTTTTTTTAGACACACTAGAATTTTCAGTATCATTTGATTTCATAATTTTATTTTTTTTGTGATTAAATAATAGTCATAATACAAAAAAACATCAATCCATTACTGCTGCGTCGACTCAACAATTGTAACGAATGTAAGACTTTTTTTTTGTTTAATCCAAAATTGAGACAAACCCTCCTAACATTCGTAAACTAAGGTTTTTATTTTGACAACTAAAGTTTATTTTTTGCATTAGCCAAAAATATGACTAAAATGACATTAGGTACCAAATTGCGACATCTTCGTGCTGCAAAAAACGAGTCTTTAGAGATTGTTGCCATAAAATTAGAAATTTCGAAGACTGCCATTGGTAAATGGGAATCCGATAAAACCAAGCCCAGCATAGACAACCTAATGAAAATTTGTGATTATTATGAAACCGATGTTTATCAATTACTAGAAAGTGTGGATAATGTAAATTTTGGGAATGCAAAATTTAAAGGGAATCAATGTGTTATTTACCCTAATAACTCAACAATAAATTATTCTACATCACCAGAACTTACAGAAAGCATTGTCGCTAACCAAAAAACAATTACCGACTTAATTCAAATGCAAAATGATTTGATTAAAAGGTTGTTGGAGAAAA
>JAYVGE010000302.1:0-7834 GCA_043772515.1 Flavobacterium sp.
GATATTTTGATGATGAATAGATGCCTCACCAGCCAGTAATTCTAGATTTAAAGCTTTACTTTCGTCAACCGAGACTGCAATTTCGGGGCTTTTATAATGTAGTAAATTATTTTGATCCGAAGAGTTAACATGTTCAAATTTGGATTCTTTATGGGTACACGGAATTACTTGCATACAACCATTTTCTTTAGTACTATCGCTCAAAGCAAGCCATACAGACAAGGAGTGGTCTTCGTCCCAATAGTTGTTCACTCCGTCTTGGTGCCAAGCGATAAAATCGTTAGTTTGGGGGTATTTTGTGAGTATTTGAGATCTTATTACCCCAATTTCATCTCCCAATATAGAAGCGACATAGGCAATTATTTTTGGATGCAAACTCAAATCTTGTGCCCAGCTTAGGTTGCGGTGTACATTCCCAGCATACGGCAATTTTCCACCAAAGGCATGCTCCATCAATTCGAATTCTTTTCTAACAACAACAACTTCCTCAGAAGATAATATTTGAAGAGGAAATACTACCCCATCCTCTCGAAAGCATTTTACGTGGTCTTTCATGGTTATTTAGTTTAATTTTTTAAGAAAGAACAATTTCATTTTTGGAAATCAAATAATCAATAACTTGTTCTAATTTCTTGGCACATTCAACATAAGCAGCAATCCCTTTGCCAAATGGCACCGGAATAACCGCTTTGTCATCAAGACATTCTAGTTTTGTTTTTGATTCAGGAAACAGTTCAATTATCAATTGTTTTTGTGCCGATGACATACACCAAATTTTATCAGCCTGCAAAATATCAGTCGCAGATAATTTTTGTGACTTATGCGCTATCACAGGCACACCGAGAAGTTCTAGTGCCATACGGGCATCATTGTTTATAGGCATACCCTCTGCTCCATTGATAGCGGCACTCAAAATATGAATGTTTTTTTGTTGCTTACTCTCAGCAATTAACTGTGCTTTTATTCGGTTAATACAAATAGATTGCGCCATGGCCGACCTGCCCGTATTTCCAGGACATACAAAAATATAATTGTGTTGCACCGTTGCCGTTGTTCCATTGATACGGGCCATGATTGTAGGGGTACTTAATGTTATAATTGCTAGAATTAAAACCACCGACCCCATAAGTTGCGAGGTGGTATAGAACTGCTGATTGTAAATTGCCGACAAAATAATTGCTGCCATTACACCTGCCAACAAACTAGCACAACGGTTAATAGGAATGCAAAAGGTGTTTTCGCGTTGATCTAGATAAATACGAGAGCCAAAAACATACAAACAAGAATAGAGTGCTCCAATTAGCAAAGTATAAACTAAGAATCCAGATGAAAAGAAGGAAAGGTAACCCGCTCTCAAATCATGCATTATTTGTCCGTAATTAATAATTGCAAAAAGTAACGGTAGCACTAAAATAGTAATCATAGCCGCAATCATTTCTTCAACAAAATAGGTGTAGTTTGAAGTAGCATCACTTGTTTTGGCTGTATAGGTCATGAATTGCAAACGAAAAAAATAACCCGCCAAATAGGCAACAATGTTAATAGCTGCCGCCATACTTAAAGCAAAACCCGATTTTTGAGAAAAGCCAATTAACAAAGCGCATAAAGTAAGCCCGAAGGCCAACCAAGAATACCATTGTATTTTTCGATGATATATTGTATCTACAAATATAGCTAAGAATAATACGCCTCCCCTCATAAGTAATGCAGCAAACACAATCGAAATATTTACAAAACTATAGGCTATAGTAGTAGTTGCAATAATAACTGCAGTGGCAATACCCGAAAGAATCGTATGTTTATTGGTGACAAACGGAATTTTTTTTCCAAACAATTTTATCGTCCCTGCATGTTTCCACCAGCCAGTAGCCGTCAAGATAACCAAAAAGCCAATTACTGTTCCTATCAATACAGTGGGAAGCATGACAAAACCTGAGATTGAACTAAAACCATTAGAAAACAATCCGGTCGATAATGCCTTTGTCAAAGCACTATAAGGAACATAAAAAATAAAATAGCATAGTGCTAAACCCCAGATACTGAAATGCAATTTAGTGTTTTTCATTTTTCATTTTTTTAAGAATTAAAGAATGATCTATCGTGAGTTTGTCCCAAAACAGACTTTCCAATGGTGGCTAATAATTGGTCGTCATTGTCGTGACGGGTATAAAAAGAAACATCTCTAAAGATCCGTTCGAGTGGACTGGGCTGAATCAATCCTCTAGCACCACATACATGTACGGCATGGTCTATGGTTTGGGTAACGAGTTGTTCCACCTGATAACGAACAACATTTCCTGTTGATTTTGCGGTGTCTATCTCCCCTTTATTCCAAAGTTCGGCAACATGATCGAGCCAAAGATGGGCAGATTGAATATTGATTGCCATTTTTGCTACCCGATGTTGCACAAAAGGGTCATATTGTCGTTGCTGGCTTTCAACATGTGCGAGTGTATATTCGAAAGCTGCTTCGGCACCGCCCAAAAAAGTGGCTGCATATTGCGGTAACCAACGGGTTTGCCATTCGTCTGTCAGAAACTGTCCTGCTGCGCCAATTTGATTTTCAAACGGGATTAGCGTATTGTCAAATCTGACCAGATAACTTACCGAACCATGCATGCCTAGGGGTTTCCACCAAGAATTATCAAACGAAATCGAAGGATCTGCCAATTCGCAACCCAGCATAATCACACATTCTGGTGCCCCATCGGCATGACGAGCACCACCCGAACCGTCAATATTTACCAATAGATTGGCCCATGTAGCACCAGAAGCACTTGAACAAAATACTTTCGAACCATTTAACAAATAGCCATTACTGGTTTTGGTAACCCTAGTGCCAATTTTTTTGTCTTGACCAGGCACTTTTAGTAGTGGTTCTCCGCTCCAAACACTCCAAATCTCTCCGTTATTTACAACTCCCGAAAACCATTTTTCTTTTTGAGAGTATGTTCCGAGGTTGTCTAACATCATCAATGCATTGTTGTGTCCTTCCCAACATCTGGCTGTTGACATATCTGCTTTGGCAATTTCGGTGGTCATTTGCCAAAGGGCACGTATATTTCCGTTAGTATTACCCAAACCCAAACCTCCAAATCTCTCAGAAACAGTACAGGCAGTAAAACCTTCCTTATGTAAGTCTCTAAAGTTTTCGGATGGAAACAAATAATTTTCATCATACTTCGCCGCACGATTACCAAATTGTTTCTGGGTCATTTCTTTAAGTAAAGCGATACGATTGACTAGATTCACAGTTATTTTTTGGTCTATCATATTTTTATATATAAAATAAAGTCCTTTTGATTAATTAGCCTTAACGTACATTATGTAAATGTTTCAAAATAAACCTTTACTAAGAAGACACACAGTTCTTTAAAAAATCTGCCCATTGCTATTATGATTAAACTTTTCATGTTCTTCAAGAATAATATTTTTTATAACGTCCCGGTGCTTTGGATGGTGGGGAATTCATAACCGAGTATTTTCTGCTTAAAGAAAACGTGATGCGAAACTGCAATTCCACTAAAACCCCACTATATCAAAACGCCTGTTGCCTGCTGGCTACGTGAATCATTGTTAATCCTAAAAATTTCAAGGATTTTTTTTCTAAAATTCCGTTCAAATTTCTAGTTTCGGCTTACTTGTATAAGTTGTCGCTAAAATCGAAAAATATTTAAGATTCCAATTCTTAAATATGCTCGTTATTTGACTTTTCGTTCAAATCTTCTTTTCGAACGTTCGTAAGCTGTTTGTTCCCAAGTCGAATCAAAATTGTTCCAGAAAATCCGTATTTCATAACTACTCACTGTTGTCCAAATTAATATGTCCATATCATCAAATCGAAAAGAAATGTTGTTATTGTCATTATTATCGTGAAGAAATTTTTTATTTGCCTCAATTGATATTTCGATTTTATTTAACAAGGCAATTGACTGATCTTTATCAAGGTTCTTAAAACCATATCCTTGATAATTAACTCCTGCATCATTCCAATAATCACCATAAAAAGCGAGGAGTAAGCCTTCTTTGTTTTTGCTTTCACATCTGTAAAGTAAAGTTGTTAACTCTCCTGAACCAGCCGCCGCCAGAGGTATTAATTCAAATTGTGTTGGCTCAGCAGTATTTCCAAAGACTTTGTCAAAAAGGTATTGTTTCGATTTGAATAAAGTTAGTTCTTTACTATGACCTTTTGCTTGCCATAAATTTTGACTCGTTTGTTTGACTTGTCCAAAACTAAGACAACTAACCATAATAAGACTAAGACAGATGCTTTTCTTCATTGCATTTTAAATTTGTTTGTAAATAGCATAGCTCACTAAATTTTTCGCTTGCTTGCGTAAGTTCAGAACCGCACTAAGTTTTAACTTAATTGATTAAAGACATTTTCTGCGTCAGTACGGTCTTATAGCTTGCTGACAACATTGGAATATTGGTAAACAAAAGCTGAATCCGCTTCGAGAATCTCAAAATATTGAATTCTATTACTTTTTTTAAAAAAATGACAATCTGATTGTTACGAATTGTATAAAACCAATTTTTAGACAAAATAAGGTTGTTGGGGTGGACTAAAAACTTACTTTTTACAATAAAATTCTCGTATAAAATAATCCGATTGAGTACCTCTTTCTTTCAAATTGATATAAGCCAATACCACTAGCAAGCCCTTGTTTTCGTTTATAGCCAGTGTGGCAGTTGCAAAACCTAAATCAAAAGTGGCTTTGTAGGCTGTCGCCAAATTAGCATCGGCACTAGGAGCATAACCTGTAAGCACTGCTTCGCCCCAATCTCCTGGTTTTATCCCGCCTTCGACTCCTGTTATTTTAATGATTATTTCGTCTTCTACTTTCTTTATTTCAAAAGAAAGGATGCCCTTGGTGTTTTTATATGGATTTACCCATTCTCCTAGACATTTGTCAAATTTTAATTTATTTTCGGTAATAGTTTCCATGATTTCTCTAAATTATTGTCTGAAAAATTCTCTTAAAAAATAATTGGAGCGATTACTGTTGTCTTTGAAGGTGTTGTAGGTTTGAATCACTAAAATGCCATACTTAATTAAGCAAGACATTTTAGTTTCCATAAATCCAAAATCGCATTGCGCTTCCAAACCTGCAATACTCTTTGAACTAATGTCGCTATAATACACTTCACACTTTACTCTCCCCCAATCTACTAACTCGCCTTGAACCAAACCTGCGCCATGAGCGTGCATATAAAAAAGCTCCCCTTCTTCCAAAATTTCGACCTTGGCTATGTGACCTGTTTGACTGTTTGTGTTGATCCAAACGCCCAAGATATTCTCGATGTCTGCTCCCCAATCGAGATGTTTGACTTCTTTGACGTCATCTTTTCGTGTATATGCGTGTGTATTGTTCATCTTTCTTTTGATTTAGAATTGTTAGTATTGCTGTTTTCTCTTGTGGTATATCAACTGTTGTCATTTGCTTAAATTGATGGCTGATTTGTAATCGGGCAATTTCTTCCCCATCTATTACCTCAATTCCGCACAACCGACAATGTTGTACTAAATCCGTTTCTTTGTGTATAGAATAGACATGATCAATTACGATGCTTTCTCGTTTTAGTTTAGAAAGATCAAAAGGGACTTCTCCTTTATTTTTACCCAAAGGAGTAGCGTGTATAATGATGTCGAAGTCTGCTGGATAAAAATTATTCAAGGAAACAAAGGGGATTTTCATCATATTAGCTACTTTCTGTCCTTTACTAATAGTTCGATTGATCAAAGTTAATTTCACATTCATTCTAATTAATGCTGCAACAATGGTTCTTCCTGTACCGCCACATCCGATAACCGCTATGTTTTTTTGATGCCAATGAACAGTCATTTTGTTCAACGCATCAACAATACCGAATCCATCTGTACTCAAAGCGGTCCAGCCAATTTTATTTTGATTCACAATACTATTTGAAGCATTAGAAAAATATACATCCGAACCATAAGTTGTACTGGCAACGCATAAACTGGCTTCCTTAAATGGCGACACCACAGTAAATCCCGAAAAATCAATTGCTAGAAAAGTGTTTTTTACAACTTTATCAAAAAAAACTTGTAACGAAGTAGCATAAAAAGGCAAATAGATAAAAGGAAGATTGCTCTTTCGGTATCCCTCATTGTGTAGTTTTGGCGAAACCGAATCCAATACTGAAGTACCAATAATGCCGAAAATTTTTTCTACTGGGTAGATATAAGGCAAATTGTAATCTGTGATTAATTGTTTTGCAATAAGATTAGTATTCTCAGCATCCATTTTTAATAACGCAAACACTATTGGCGAACCCAAAAAAGCAGAGAGTGGTTGTGTCCAAGCTCCTATCGAACCCGTTGCATAAGCAATTAAATCTTTTCGATTAAACGTTTTTAATAATTGCACTACAGAAAGCTCATCCCCTGTTTGTTTTGCCTGAACAACTATTTTGTACTGTTTTGCGGGAGTTTCTAGGAACGTGCAAAGTCGTTTTTTGAGATTTTCATACGTATCCGGCCTCCCCTGCCAAGCGATGATTCTTTTCTCTATAGGTATAAAATTTAGAATTTCTGGAATCAGATCACGTGCTCCTTCTAATTCTATATAATCATAATGAGGAACTGCTTCAACCAATTGTTGGATGCGTTGTTGTGTGTTCCCAGTAAATTTTCCTCCTTCCAATTGACTTCTCAACGAAAAAAGCAATTGAGCCGAAGTACTGTTTTTAATAACAGACAAGTTAACCTCAAAACTATCAGCACGTACTTCTAGTAAACCAACTTCAAGAGGCATCGTACGAAGCTCTTTAAGTTCTGCTGTAGTAGTAATTGTAACGCAAAGGAGTGTTTTATTTTTCATAATTTACAATTCGTTTCCATTCATGTTATTGACAAGTTTAATGCATTCCTTTTTTTCGTCAAAAGTCGTGACATACACAGTATCACTACCCACTCTCCTATTGATAGTATAAGTAAAGGGAGGTGTTAATCCGGTGCGATACTCATAAAGATTTTCCAAAGTATTTAGAATTTTGTCTTTGGACAACTCTTTTCCTATTCGTTTGAAACATTCTTCAAAAATCATAATTACAGCTATCGCATCTAATTGGGTATCGATAAATTGACTCCCGAGCTTGTATTCTTTCTTTAATGATTGATAGAAGGATAATCCCCTCATGGTTCGTTCTGTGATAGGATTCGGGTTTGCTATAAAGACTTTGCTTCTGAATGTTTCAGTTAACCCGAATAAGTTAATATCCGTCACACTTCCCAGTAGCAGTAGGTAAGGTTGTTCCTTAATTCTATCAAACTCTTTCATCAATTTAGCACATAAAAAACTGGAACCAATGTAAAAAATGACGGTTTCTTTATTTATTTTTTTATCTAAAATATTGGTTTCGTTACTATTATCACAACTTAAAAGTGTTGGTGTATTCCCGTAAACTTTAGCATATTGTGTTGCAATTTTATTAGCGAGTTTTTTTTGAATACTATTATTTTCATAAACAATAAAGATTTCATCATCCCTTGTTTTTTTAAAGTTTTTTCTAAAATCAACTAGAGTATTAATCTGTACCGAAAGACTTGGGTACATATAAAAGGCAAATGGATTACGAAGTCCGTTTGGAGTTTCCTCTTGGGCGTAATCCATCAAGACAGGTGTCTCTGTCAATTTGCCATATTGAGCCAGAACCTCAGCTTGGTTTTCTAGTCCGAACCCTGTGATGGCTAGGTATTTTTCTTTATTAAAAAATGGTAATGCTGTTTTAGATTTACTGTCACTATTTTTCTTTATATAAAAATACGCAACAGACAATTTTTGTCCATAAATGCCCCCGCTTTTGTTTA
>JAYVGE010000303.1:0-3191 GCA_043772515.1 Flavobacterium sp.
GGAGAAAAAAGTCAGACTATATTGTAATTGCGTTTGGTATAACTTGTTCTAAACCGATCCAATTATAAAAGGGAAATAGTTTGTTATTTAGAATTTGAACATAGATAACTCCCCAAAACCCCCTTCAATTCCAATTCTACATCCTGAAAAATAGCGCTCAAATTATCATTTTTCCCAGACAACAAAAACACATCCGTACTTGGCATTTCTTTACTATTCCAAATCATTTGCAATTTCTTTTCTTGAATCAAATTTTTAGCGTTGATATCCCAAACAACAGCAACTCCTGTGTTTTTAGAAAGGATTTCAAGCATTTCATATTCGGATGGAATGATATAATTAGCAATCATCGACGGTCTTTTCTTGGCAAAAACATGCAGCCAAAATAATTTAATGTGTGGAATTCCAGCATTATGACTGTACCATTTTTGCTCATTCAACCAATTCTCGATTGTTTCCAACTCTTTGGTTTTAATCTTCGCTTTTATTGCTGAAAGATCAATATTTGTTGACCCAACAATAACTTGTTTAATGACTCCCACTTTTTTCTGAATGGTATCAAAGGTGTCAAATTTTTTGGAAACAATTGCAAAATCGAGTTTTTTAGAATTGACCAAATCAAACAGCGCATCATTATTATGGAAGGTAAAATCGATAAAATCAAATTTGGCGAGCAACGCACTTCCGATGCTACTCATCAAATGTCTGGAAATCCCAACCGAAAGTAAACGATTGGCATTAAAAGCTTTAGATCGAAAACCGTTCTCTACATTTTCCAATCGATCCAAAGCATCAATGATTAGATTATTGAGTAACTTAGCGTATTCTGTTGGTTCAACCCCTTTAGATTTCCTATTGAAAAGTTTATACCCCACATGCGCCTCCAACATTACTATTTGCTGACTTACAGCGGGTTGGCTTATAAATAATTCCTTGGCTGCCAAAGAAAAATTTCCGTTTTTATAAACCGATTTAAATGTTCTGTACCATTCGAGATTAACCATGATATAAATATATTTATTACAAACATAATTTAAATTATTTTTACAAATACCATATTCGTTCTAAATTTGTCCTATCAAAAAATAAGCAATGAAGAAAATAACCGTATTCACTATTCTAGCATTAACCGTGAGTTGCTTTATGGCAACAGCACAAAAACAAAATAACAAAAAGATGAAAAAAGTATTATTCGTAGTTACCAGTCACGATCAATTGGGTAACACAGGAGAGAAAACAGGATTTTGGACAGAAGAATTAGCAGCACCTTATTATGCATTACTCGATCAAGGCGTGAGTATAGACATTGCTACACCAAAGGGAGGGCAACCGCCTATTGACCCAAAAAGTACTGATCCAACATCGGCAACCGAAGATACCAAACGATTTGATGTGGATAGCGTTTTATTAGAAAAACTAAAAAAAACCAAAAAACTAGCCGACGTTAATCAAGCAGATTACGATGCTGTTTTTTACCCCGGAGGTCACGGTCCACTTTGGGATTTGGTAGAAGATAAAAATTCTATTGCTTTGATTGAATCTTTTTATAACCATAAAAAACCGGTAGCCTTTGTATGTCATGCCCCTGCTGTTTTAAAAAATGTAAAAGTAAACGGAGCCTTTCTGGTAAAAGGAAAAAAAATAACTGGATTCGCCAACACCGAAGAAGAAGCTGTTGGATTAACCAAAATTGTTCCTTTTTTATTGGAAGATGTGTTGCAAGAAAATGGAGCAACTTATAGCAAAGCCTCAGATTGGCATCCGTATGCTGTTGAAGATGGTTTACTAATTACGGGGCAAAATCCAGCTTCATCAAAACTGGTGACTGAAAAATTATTGACTCAATTGAATTCAAAAAAATAACTTGCAGATTCTAAGATTCTCATACACTTAGTGTCTAAATAAAAAACAAACTATGCTAAATTTCGAATTATACAATCCTACCAAATTGGTTTTTGGAAAGGGACAGATAGAAAAATTACCTACGTTGATTCCTGCCAATGCTAAAATCCTTCTCGCTTATGGTGGAGGAAGCATTTTTAAAAACGGAATTCACGAGCAAGTTCGCAAAAGTCTGGAGGGATATGAGATTATTGAATTTGGAGGTATCGAAGCCAATCCTCATTTTGAAACTTTAATGAAAGCGGTTGCGATCATCAGAGAACAAAAAATCGATTTTATTCTGGCTGTCGGTGGCGGAAGCGTTATTGATGGAGTAAAATTTATTTCGGCAGCCGTTCTTTTTGAAGGAGATCCAATCGACATTCTAAAAAAGAGAATTATTTTTAAAGAAGGAGCTGCCGTGATTCCGTTTGGTACCGTTTTGACTTTGCCAGCAACGGGTAGTGAAATGAATTCTGGTTCGGTGGTAACAATTGCAACGACTCAAGAAAAACTAGATTTTGGCGGTTCAGCTATGTTTCCAAAGTTTTCTATTTGCGATCCTACTGTCATTGCATCCTTACCAAAAAGACAATTACAAAATGGAGTTGTAGATGCCTACACACACGTCTTGGAGCAATACCTCACCTATCCGCACGAAGGCTATTTACAAGATAGAATCGCAGAAAGTATTTTACAAACTTTAATTCAAATTGGTCCAGATGTTGTAGAAACTCCAACCGATTATGCTTTGGCATCCAATTTTATGTGGAGTTGTACCATGGCATTAAATGGATTGATTCAAAAAGGAGTTCCAAGCGATTGGGCAACACACATGATCGGTCATGAATTGACGGCACTTTACGGAATTGATCACGCTAGAACTTTGTCCATAATAGGACCAAATCTTTATACCGTAATGTTTGAAACCAAAAAAGCTAAATTAGCCCAATACGGCAAACGTGTCTTTGACTTAACAGGAAGTGATGATGAAATCGCTGCAGCAGCTATTGCCAAAACCGTAACGTTCTTTCATACTATGGGAATGAAAACGTCACTCTCAGAAAACGCAGAAGACATTGCAAAAACTGCTGATTTTATAGTGGATCGTTTTGAAAAAAGAGGTTGGAAAGCCTTGGGAGAGAAACAAAATATTACTTTGGAGAAAGTGAAAGAAATTGTAACGATGAGTTACTAATTTTATAAAAAAAATCACTACTAACCGACTAAATATTTTTAAGACAAAGGGCTAATTTTTAAAGTTAGCCCTTTTTTTCATAATTTAATGTTTGCAAAAACCAAAAATTATG
>JAYVGE010000304.1:0-21620 GCA_043772515.1 Flavobacterium sp.
TGAAAATAGACACCGCTTTGCATACCATAGAAAAGAATAATCCTGCCCTGAAAGGCGCTTTACCAGATAACTATTTCTCTCGCCTGAATATGGATGTGAGTAAGTTGGCGGCTTTGTTGGATACCATCAACAATATTGACACCATCAAGGACAAACAAACCGACATTGTGGGGCGTGTGTATGAGTATTTCCTGAGCAAGTTTGCGTTGGCGGAAGGAAAAGGGAAAGGCGAATTCTATACCCCAAAAAGTATTGTAAACCTCATCGCCGAAATGATAGAGCCTTATAAAGGTGTTATCTATGATCCGGCTTGCGGTTCGGGCGGTATGTTTGTGCAGTCCATCAAGTTTATTGAAAACCACCACGGAAACAAAAAGGAGATTTCCATTTACGGTCAGGAATATACGGCTACGACGTACAAACTGGCGAAAATGAATCTTGCCATTCGTGGTATTGCCGCCAACTTGGGCGATGTAGCTGCAGATACCTTTGGACGTGACCAACACCCCGATTTGAAAGCCGACTATATCATGGCCAATCCCCCTTTTAACCAAAAAGACTGGAGAGCCGCCGATGAATTGAAAGACGACCCGCGTTGGAGGGGCTACGATGTACCACCAACGAGCAATGCCAATTACGCTTGGATTTTGAATATGGTGAGCAAGCTTTCTGAAAACGGCGTAGCCGGTTTTATCTTGGCTAATGGTGCTTTGTCAGGCGGTGGAGAAGAATACAAAATTCGTAGAAAACTGATTGAAAACGATTTGGTGGAAGCCATTGTGATTTTACCACAAAATATGTTTTATACCACTAATATCAGTGTGACACTTTGGATTCTGAACAAAAACAAAAAAGCAAGAACAGTTCAGTTTCCTGATGAAACCCGAAACTACCGTGACCGACAAAATGAAATCCTTTTTATGGATTTGCGAGAAGTGGGGATTCCATTTGAGAAAAAGTTTATTCAGTTTTCAGACAAAAATATTAAAGATGTAACCCAAGCTTACCATAATTGGCAAGCTAATTTAAGTCAATACAAAGATGTTCCTGAGTTTTGTTATTCGGCTGCATTTGAATCGGTAGTTGCCAAAGATTTTTCTTTGGTGCCCAGCAAATACATCACTTTTGTCAACCGAGATGAAAATATTGATTTTGAGGATAAAATGAAAACTTTACAAGGTAATTTTTCTGAATTACTTAAAGCAGAAGCCAAGTCTAAAAAAGATTTATTAACCGTATTTAATGAATTAGGTTATGCCATCGAGTTATAAGCCAATTGGCAAATTTATTCAGTTAGTTGATGAACGAAACAAAGGACTAAAAGTGACATCTTTGTTAGGACTTAGTATCTCCAAACAATTCATTAAATCTGTTGCCAACACAATTGGAACAGATATGGAGAATTACAAAATTATCCGTAACAATCAATTTGCTTGTAGCACCATGCAGGTAAGGCGTGACAAAAAAATGCCTGTTGCTTTATACGCAGAAGATGAGCTTGCCATTATTTCACAAGCTTATCCAATTTTTGAAATTACTGACACTGAAGAACTACTTCCCGAATACTTGATGATGTGGTTTACTCGTTCTGAATTTGACCGAGAAGCTTGTTTCCATGCAGTTGGAGGAGTTCGAGGCAGTTTAGAATGGGAAGATTTTTGTGGAATAAAATTGCCTATTCCTTCCATCGAAAAACAGTGCGAAATTGTTCGTGAATACAACGTCATTCAAAACCGCATTGTACTTAACAACAAACTCATAACCAAACTCGAAGAAACAGCCCAAGCGATTTACAAACAGTGGTTTGTGGATTTTGAATTTCCGGATGAAAATGGTAAACCATATAAAAGTAATGGTGGGGAGATGGTTTGGTGTGAGGAATTGGAGAAGGAAATTCCGGAGGGGTGGAAATTGAAATCGGTTAAAGATTTTTCTTCGGAAATGAAAAGTGGAAGCACGCCAAGTAGAGATGAAAATGAATATTGGAATTCCAAAGATTATCCATGGTTAAAAACAGGTGAGCTTAAAAATAGTGTAGTTATTGATGCGGAAGAATATATTTCCCAAAAAGGGCTTAAAGAAAGTTCAGCTAAATTATTACCTGTCAATTCTGTTTTGATTGCAATGTACGGAGAAGGTAAAACAAAAGGACAAGTTGGATATTTGAAAATTGAAGCCGCTACTAATCAGGCTTGTTGTGCAATTATTTGTGAAAATGAAATTAAAGCAACGTTTCTATATTATCATTTAAGAATAAATAGAGATGAAATTGTAAGTATTGCAATCGGGGGGGCTCAACCTAACTTAAGTAAAAATATAATTGAAGAATTGAGTTTGATTGAGCCTACTAAAGTAATAATTGAAAAGCACCCTTTTGTCGAAATTATGAAGCTCAAAGAAAGTTATACTTTTGAAATAAAATCACTGATGGATTTACAGAATATAGTGCTTGCAAAAATGACAAAAGTTGAAACTGAAATCATTTTCAGTTAGAGAAAAAAGTGACCAAAAAATATTAATTTGAAGGGAAATAAATTGAAATTATGATTTTCAACATCTACTATATAAACTTTCCGAAAGTTTATGAAATAAAAATGATGCTTAGTAATGTTATTTCTTTAAGCAAAGAAGAAACAAAGGATAATAGCAAAGAAGCAGAAGCATCTCTAAAAGCGAAGTTCGGTTTAAATATTATGGATATATTTAAACTTGGTGATGTTGAAGCAGGTGGTAATATAAAAAGTGCAAATTCTAAAAAAGTTTTAGAAACTTTTGAAATAAAAACTACTAAGTCTGTTATACTTGATGATGTAGTAAGAAACTGTAATACAATTAATTCATTTGAAAACATAAAAGAAGGAGAACTTATAAAATTAGATAATGTCAAACTCTCTCTTGAAAATGAAAGCGAATTGAGAATAATAAAATTTTTTAATAGCGGAGCTTTTAAAGATTTAATCCCAGGAACAAATGGATTTGATGTTAACAATCTTTTCAATTCAATGTTTAAAGATTATGCATATAAAATCAATGGTAAAGTAGAAAATTTAGACGATAAAATACTTATTAAAATACCGCTGACATTTGAAAGTGAATTTGAAAGTTCCTATAGTGTTGATGATTTATTTGTTGGCAAAGTTTCTATTGTAGGTTTATATAAAGGGAAGATTAAAGTAGATGATTTAAAGAATTCTTTTGAATTTTTTCAAGAAATTGGGCAACTCCAAAACTCTTTTAATTTAAATAAAGAAGATGACGAAATTCAAGAAAGTCATTATACACCATTAACTCCAAATAATAATAATTTGTTTTTTAAGAGTTCTGGTGATGATAATGATTATTATTATATTGACTTGTTAGCTATTATTCAAAATGTGAATATCACTACTAAACAAAATTAATTATGAAAAAAGAACTACTTTTTTATGAGAGAGATGAATTCTATGATTATAAAGAATTAAAGTATAGTGAAGGATATTCTATTGAAAGTATCTCAAAGTTTATTAAGGATAATGATTTAATTCAAGAATTTGACACCTCATCTGAGATTATTGATATTTCAGTTTTACCTGAATATGCAAGTATTCAATTGTTACCTGAACAAATTTTCCCGCTTTTTGATGAAGAAACAATTTTTATTGCTGACAAGAAACACAAAAAACATCTATCATATGAATTACGATTTATGTTCGATGTGTTTAATGATGTTGAAAAAAGTTATTTAAAAAGTGAAGTCAAATTAGAAAATGATGATGAAAAAAAATTAACTACAAAAACTCACAAGAAAATTATTGATTTAGATGAAGAAGAGTTAATTGTTTTTTTTAATGATTTTAGAGAAAAACTATATGGCCATTCAAAGTTTAAAGACGATTTTGAAGAGCAAATAAAAACATTTAGAATATTCAATAAATTAAGAGAACATAAAATTCTGTCATTTTTTTTATTAGGTGATTCAGGTGTAGGAAAAACAGAAGTGGCTAGAGCTATTTTTAACTGTTTTGGAAGTGAAAAGAAAATTGCTAAAATTAATTTTGGTAATTATAGTAATGAATTTTCTTTAAGTTCTTTAATTGGAGCTTCAAGAGGATATCGTGATAGTGATGATGGCGAAATTTTTATGAAAGTTAGAGATTCCGATGTTGGTGTGCTATTAATAGATGAATTTGAAAAATCTAATACAACATTATTTAATTATTTCTTAGATGTTTTAGAAACTGGCATTATTGAGGGTTCACTTGGTCAGCAAATAGATTTAAACGGGTTTATTATTATTTTCACCTCTAATATAAGTAAAGAAGATTTTCCAAAAAGAATTTCACCCGAGCTTCGTTCAAGATTTGATTATAAATCGTTGTTTACAGTATTAAACAGGAGTGATAAAGAAAAATATGTTGAGTTTAGATTAAAAGATCTGTCGAAAAAAGTAAAAATTGAATTTGATATAGAACTTCCAGAAAATTTAATTGACTATTTTCTGAAAGAAATCGATGTTTCAAAATTTAATAATATGAGAGATATTAATAAAAACATAAAAAAGACATTCGTTAAGTATATTGAACAAAGGCAATCACATAATGAAATAATAATCACAAATCCTTCAACCATAAGTATTCGTGAGAAAATAAAAAATATTTTTTAAGATTTTGAGCAAAAAAGCAGACCAAGCATTAACAATTGATAATCAACAATTCACAATTAAATAATGTGCGAATCTCAAAACATAGAACGGAAACGAAGTTGGCATGACGACTATCTGAAATGGGTATGCGGTTTTGCCAATGCTGTGGGTGGTACTATTTTCATCGGCAAGGATGATGATGGTGTGGCAACGCGTTTTGAATTAGCTAAATTTGGTTGACCAAGAGAATATTGTAATAATTGATTTGCTTCGCCTAAAAAATATGCATCGAAAGTTTAAAAAATAAATATATAAGTGATGGGAATATTATTAAAACAAGTTAGAATTCACGGTTTTAGAGGATTAGATAATCTTGAAATAGATTTTGAGCCAACTACGGTTTTGGTTGGTACTAATAACGCTGGTAAAACAACACTATTGAAAGCATTACAACTTGCATTATCAAATTCATTTCAAATATCAGATGATGATTTTTACTTTTCGGAGACTTTAATAAGAGATAAAATCATAATTGACCTTCTTTTTATAAGCATAAATGATGAGGGAGAACAATTAAATGAATTTGAAGACAAATGGGCAACGGTTTTTACGGAAAACCGAATCAATTTTGACTCTAGTGGTAATCAAATGTTAGCTTTCAGAACGATTATTGAAGAAAATTTAATTCGTAAAACATTTAGAAAAAAACAATTCACAATAGATGAGTGGAACGATTTTCATTCTACTGAAGAGGGCCATTGGTATGAAAGAAATTATGATAATGAGTTAAGTTTCTATTTTGATGAAATTCCATTTTTTTACCTAGATGCAAATAGAGATGTCTTGGAAGACCTAAAATCTAAAACTTCTTTTTTAGGTAAAATGTTATCATCAATAAACTACGATCAAGGAGATAAAGAACTGATAGAGAATTTAGTTAAAGAGTTAAATAAAGAAACGATTGGTAGAAGTGAAGTACTGACAAATCTTCATACAACATTAGAGGAATTGGATACCGCAATGGACAATCCTAATAATACTGTCGATATTACACCTTTTACAAAGAAATTAAGAGACTTAAATAAAGGCGTAAAAATTAATTATTCTCAATTCTCAATGGAGTATCATGGAATGGGAACCAGAAGCTGGTCTTCATTATTGATTTTAAAAGCCTTTATTTTACAAAACATGAAATTGGCAAATAATAGTCAAGTGGCATATTATCCTATCATTGCAATTGAAGAACCTGAATCTCATTTACATCCTAATGCGCAAAAAAAACTATATTCCCAAATAAATAATATAGTTGGTCAGAAAATAGTTTCTACACACTCTAGCTACATAGCAGGAAGTGCTAAATTGAAAGAAGTAAGAAGTATTTACAAGAATACAACGAGTATTTCAGTAGGGAAGCTCATAGATACTGATTTTACGAATGAGGAAATTAGAAAAATTTACCGACAGGTTATAAATACAAGGGGGGAATTATTTTTCTCAAAAATGGTTATTCTTTTTGAAGGAGAAACAGAAGAGCAAGCTTTACCAATTTTAATAGAAAGATTTTTTCAAAAAAGTTCAATAGAATTGGGCGTAGATTTCATAGGAGTTGGAGGTTCTGGAAATTATTTACCATTTATTAGATTTTTTGAAGCATTTAATATTCCTTATTTAATTTTAAGTGATAATGAAGTTGAAGCCAATGATACCGTTAAAAATCAAATTAATAAATCTAAACTCAAAGATATTAACAAGGTTGTCTTTTTAAATCAAGGCAATGACTTTGAAAAAGAATTATGTAATAATGGTTACATTGAAGAAGTAAAAAAAGCATATTTTAATTTAATCTTGTCTGAATGTAGAAATGAACAACATAGAAATGCAAAAAGAAGTGAATTGGACCAAATTCCCGATGAAGAATTGTATGGTATTGTTACAGGATTAAAAACCCAATTTGCACCTTTAATTGGCTATGAACTCTATATATCTGAAAAGGAATTACCTTCTAAGATTATGCAATTATTTGAAAAAGTAGAATTAATCTTAAATCCAATTAATAATGAGTCAAATTAATTTATCTGCAAAACAAAGAAATATAGTTGAATTAAACCAAGGAGCTTTTCTTGTTTTGGCAAGTGCAGGAAGTGGTAAAACAAGAGTTTTGACTGAAAGGATAAAAAGATTGTCAGAATCAACTCAAGCTAAAATACTGGCTATTACTTTTACCAACAAGGCTGCAGTTGAAATAAAAGAACGACTAGGAACGTCTGACAAAATTAATAAAAATGTTTTTGTAGGTACATTTCACAGCTTTTGTCAATCTATTCTTGAATTAAGATTTAAGCTGTTGGGCTATAATAAAATGCCTCATATTTTTGAAGATGATGCAGATAGAATTGAACTTATCAAAGAGGCGATAGAATCAATTCCATATTTTAAAGAAATTTATAATGATTTAGATTCTAAACAGAGAAATCAATACACTTATAATGCTTTACAGTTTATTTCAACTGTTAAACGTGAGCTTGTTTCCCCTGATGAGTTAGCAGAAAGTTCAGAAAATGAGGAATATAAATATTTATTTGACACCTATCAAGATATACTAAAATCAAATAATGCAATCGATTTTGATGATATTATTAAGCTTGTGTATGATTTATTTACAAATAATGAGTCTATTGCTAGCTTATATCGAAAAGCCTATTCTTATATCTGTATTGATGAATGTCAGGATTTGAATAAATTACAGTACTTTCTTTTAAAATCTTTATGTGGAAATACTATTCAAGATCTCATGATGGTGGGTGATCCTAATCAAGCTATTTATGGCTTTAATGGTTCTGCTCCAAAGTTTATGGAAGAGGACTTTGTGAATGATTTTCAGGCGCAAAAAATCTCTCTTGATGAAAATTACAGATGTTCTCGGTCTGTAATTGAAGCATCTAATCATCTTATGGATTTAGAGATTGAGGCAGTTAATTATGTAATAAAAGGGATTTTTGAAATTAATGCTTTATCCACAGAAAGTGAAGAAGCGATATATGTTGTAAAGAAAATAAAAGAACTTGTAGAACTTAAAGAACATGCAGATATAGAAGGAGAAATAAATTATGAGAAGATTTCAATTTTAGCAAGAAATAAATTTGTTTTCAAAAATGTTGAAGATTTGCTCAAAGAAGGAGATATTCCATATTATTATAAGTCTGGAAATTCAGGGCTTAAATTCAGTACAACTTCAATGAGGATTTTTGATTTATTTTTTAGAGTTAAAATAAATCCATTTGATAGATTGCACCAAAAAAGACTAGAGGATATTTTAAGAATTAAAAACATTAATAGTTCGGATGATCTTCAAAAATCTAAGTTCCCAATTTCTTTAAAAATAAGAGAAATTGTAGATGATGTTAGTATTGAAAATATTCACTTAAAGATTAATGATTTAAAAAAAATTTTTAATAAAGAACTATCCGATGACGATGAAAGAAAATTCACTTTGGATGAATTGGACGATTTTTCTAGCCAACTTGTACAATATAAAAAGCAAAATATAAAAACAACTTTAGAAGGATTTAAATCAGCTGTTGCTTTAGGTTTGACCAAAAACAATAACATTAAAGAGTCTGGAATTTGTTTAAGTACAGTTCATACAATGAAAGGACAAGAAAGTGAAATAGTGTTTTTAATTGGAATGGACGATGGAACTTTCCCCGATTTTCGAGCAATTAATAAAGGCGGTGAAGAATTGCAGCAAGAAAAAAATAATACATATGTAGCTTTCACAAGAGCTAAGAGATTTTTATTTGTTACATTTCCTAAGAATAGATTAATGCCCTGGGGGGATATGAAATCCAGACAAAAATCCAGATTTTTAAAAATATTTTAAATGCAAGAAATCAAACAACTCCTCGAAATCACTCAAAAGTTGAGAGAAAACCCCAACCATCATGGGCGTAAGTTTTCTTTAGACGGTAAACTTGTTGGAGATATTGGGGAGGTATTGTGTGCCGCTAAATATGGATTACAACTGTTAAGTGAAAATGCATATAAACACGATGCAAAAGAAATCATAACGGGTCGTTTAATACAGATAAAATCATCTTTCAAGAACAACAGTTATTTCCCTTTTGGAGAAGACAAAACACCTGATTATTTTTTTAAGTATTAATATCCTAGAGAGCGGAGAAATTGAAGAATTATTTAATGGTCCAGGACATTTTATTATGGAGCATTATATAAAAAAAAGAATTTTAAAAGGTTATAAGAACTCTTATTATCTGCTTTCAAAAGGAATTTTGAGGAGTTTAAATAAAGAAGTAGCTGTAGAAGATAAAATTTAAATTGTAACACAATAGCATGAACCTAATCGCCTTAGAAGATTTTCTGGATCACAATATAATTCCAAAAATAAAAAAGCGGCCTAAAACGTTTCTGGGTATCGCAAAGCAACCGCATTACGAAAATGTAATGTCTAACATTTATGCATTCTATTTCAATGTTGAGGAAGTGCATGGTATGCAGGATTTGTTTATCAATAGTTTATTGGATATTATCAATGAATCTAAGTTAGGCACTCAAAAAAAAGTAGCTGAAATTACAGATTTTGAAGTAGCTACCGAAGTATATACAAAAAAGAACGGAAGAATTGATATATTGTTATCCAGTGATGACCATGCCATTATTATTGAAAACAAGGTATACCATACTTTAAACAATAATCTGGAAGACTATTGGAATTCGACTAAAGTAACCGACAATAAAGAAGAGAATAAAATTGGTATTGTATTATCATTAAATAAACTCAATGTTACTCATGAGCATTTTATGAATATTACTCACCTTGAGCTTCTAAAAAGAGTAATACAGAATTTAGGCAGTTACCTAATGAATGCCAAAGACAAGTATGTAGTATTTTTAAAAGATTTTTATCAAAACAGTATCAATTTAAGCAAAAGTGAAATGGACAGTAAAGAATTAAAATTTTATTTTGACAACCAACCTAAAATAATTGAAGTAAAAGATTTTCATTTTGCTGTGAGAACTCATATTATCAATCAGGTGGAACAGGCATGTGAATTAGTTGATGAAGACTTGGAATTACAAACTTCAAAAGGAGAGGGTAATAAAAGACTGCGTTTCTTTTTGTCGCCTAAGAATAAGAATTTAATGATCACTGTATTTTTTGAAAAATTATTAACGCCAGAAAAAAGACTGATATTGATAGTAGAACTTAAAAATGAACTTCTTAAAAATAAAGAGCAATATCATAAAATTGCTTTTACGAAAGAAGAAGAAATAATTACTATTCCTGAATTTTATACGGATGGGAATTCTAAATGGTGTCATTTTGCAGTTGTGAGTTATATACTAAATGAAAATGAGGTTTCTAATTTGTCTCAGTTTATCATTGAGAAGTTAGAAAAAGACCAGCTTTTGTCTGTTTACAGAAAATTGAATACTTTTATTACAGGTAGTAACTAAAAATACTATTTAGATTTAACTTTTACACAAGATTTAAATGAGCGAATCTCAAAACATTGAATGGAAACGAAGTTGGCATGACGACTATCTGAAATGGATATGCGGTTTTGCCAATGCTGTGGGAGGTACTATTTACATCGGCAAGGATGATGATGGTGTGGTAACACATTTGGAGCATCACAAAGCCCTGATGGAGTCCCTTCCCAATAAAATCCGTGAAAATTTGGGTATCATCTGCGATGTCAATTTGCATGACGAAGCGGGTGAAAAATATATCGAGATCAGAGTCAATCCGTATTCGGTTCCCGTATCGCTCCGAGGGCGTTACTATTACCGTTCCGGCAGTTCCAAAATGGAAATGACCGGAAATACCCTAAACGAGTTTTTACTCAAAAAAGCGGGTAAAACTTGGGATGATGTCATAGAGGAAGGTGCCAGTTTGGATGATATAGACGACAACAGTATAAAGACATTTATCAAAGATGCCTTAAAGAGCGGACGTATGCCCAATGATATTGGAGAACTTTCTACCGTGGAGCTTTTGGAGAAAATTCGTTTGCTCGATCACGGCAAACTCAAAAGAGCCGCCATAATCCTCTTCGGAAAAGACCCCAATCGTTTTTATCCCAACATCAAAGTAAAAATAGGTCGTTTTGGTGTCAACGATGCCGATTTGCGTTTTCAGGAAGTTGAAGAAGGTAATATTATGCAACTGCTGAAAACAGTTCCCAATCAGTTAAACTACAAATTTTTTACCAAACCCATTGACTTCGAAGGCTTGTTGCGTATAGAAAAAGACGAGTATCCTGTAGCGGCCATACGAGAGATGCTTCTGAACGCTTTGGTGCATCGTTCCTATATGGGTTCGATGATTCAAATGCGTGTGTATGATAATAAATTAACCATTTGGAACGAAGGTTTACTACCCGAAGGCATGGAGCTGGAAAGTTTGAAACGCCACCATATTTCACGCCCGAGAAATCCGCTGATAGCCGATGTTTGTTTCAAAGCGGGTTATATTGATTCTTGGGGTCGTGGTACATTAAAAATTTATGAAGCCTGTAAAGAGATGGGCTTGCCGGAACCGGAAATTATTTCGATGGATGGCGGAATATTGGTAACGGTATTTAAAGATTCAAATAATGAGATTACCCCGCAAGTCACCCCGCAAGTCACCCCGCAAGTCACCCCGCAAGTCGAGGCGTTGATTAAAATAATAAAAGGAGAGATGAACAGACAAGAAATACAAGAGGAACTTGGGTTATTGGATAGAGAAAACTTTAGGACAACTTACCTGCAACCCGCATTAGAAAAGGGTTTAATTGAAATGACTGTCCCTGGAAAACCGAATAGTCGTTTGCAAAAGTATCGCTTAACTGTGTTTGGAGAAGGAATCAAAAAAGAATGAATAACAAGGGAATCAACTAATTTGAAGAACAAGTCACCCCGCAAGTCGGTAGTCCAATGGAAGACTTAACAGAGTATATAGAACAACTCCAGAAGGAATTTGGGTTATTGTCAGACCGAATTACTCTGGGAAGGAAAAGAACATTGATTTTTTACGGGGTATTTACGGGGTAAATACAGAAGAAATGCGATTGATATTCTTATGCTCCTCATGCTTGAGCCATCCATTAGGTCTAAAGATATTGCTGTTATTCTTGGTCTATCGGCAAGTACAATAGAAAAAGTTATCGATAAATTGAAGGATGATAAATTGATTGAAAGAGAATGTTCAACAAAAAGTGGGCATTGGAAAATAATAGAACAAAAATGAAATTCACAGAATCACAATTAGAAAAGGCATTTATATCACTACTGCAAGAAGAGAGAATGACGCACCTTGCAGGCGGGGAAGTGCGTAAAACAGAATTCAATGGTTTGGCTGAACCGCCAACTGTTTATGGCCATGTAGTAAGTGAAAAAGTCTTGATTACTGAGAATTTAAAAAATTACTTGCAAAGCCAATACAAGACAGAAAATATTACCGAAAACGAAATCGATTCCATCATAAGGGATTTAGATCGTTTACCTGCTTCTGATTTATACGAGACCAACAAAACCGTTATGAAAATGGTAAGCGATGGTTTTCTGTTGAAACGTGAAGACCGTAACCAAAAGGATGTTTATATTCAGTTGATTGATTATTCTGAGCAGGATAATAACACCTATAGGATTGTCAATCAGTTGGCGATTAAAGGGTATGAAATGCGTATCCCCGATTTAATTCTGTACATCAACGGATTGCCATTGGTGGTTTTTGAATTCAAAACGGCCATTCAGGAAAACACCACCATACACGATGCTTTTGTTCAATTGACTACAAGATACAAAAGAGATATTCCCGAACTCTTCAAATACAATGCGTTTTGTGTCATTAGTGACGGAGTGAATACCAAAGCCGGTTCTTTCTTTGCGCCCTACGAATTCTTTTATGCCTGGCGCAAAATAGAAGGCATGGTCGATGAAGTTGACGGTATTGATGCCATGTTTACGCTCATTCAGGGCATGTTCAATCGCAATAGGTTAAGAAACATTATTCAAAATTTCATTTATCTTCCGGACAGTTCCAAGAAAAATGAGAAAATTGTGTGTCGCTATCCTCAGTATTATGCAGCAATCAAACTATTTGAAAATATAAAAATACATCAACGTCCTGAAGGTGATGGAAAAGGCGGTACTTACTTTGGCACCACAGGTTGTGGCAAAAGTTACACGATGTTGTACTTGAGTCGTTTGCTGATGAGAAGCACTTATTTTGGAAGTCCTACCATTGTATTGATAACCGACAGAACTGATTTGGATGACCAATTGTCGGGACAATTTACCAATGCCAAAGGATTTATCGGTGATGAAATGATTATCAGTGTGGAAAGTAGAAGTCAACTAAGAGAACTATTGCAAGGAAGAAACAGCGGAGGGGTATTCCTGACGACGATTCACAAGTTTACGGAAGATACCCGATTATTGACCGACCGAAATAATGTAATCTGTATTTCCGACGAGGCGCACCGCAGTCAGACCAATCTGGATCAGAAAATAAAAGTGACCGAGAATGGGGTCTCTAAAACTTTCGGCTTTGCTAAATATTTACACGATTCCCTGCCTAACGCCACTTATGTAGGTTTTACAGGAACTCCCATTGATGCCACAATTGATGTTTTTGGAGATATAGTCGATACCTATACCATGAAGGAATCTGTAATTGATGAAATCACGGTACGTATTGTTTATGAAGGCCGCGCAGCCAAAGTCCTGCTCAATAACGGGAAACTTCAGGAAATTGAAGAATACTATAACCGTTGTGCCGAAGAAGGCAGTAACGAGCATCAGGTGGAGGAAAGTAAAAAAGCCATGGCACAAATGAACGCCATTATTGGTGATCCTACACGATTGAAAACCGTAGCCGAAGATTTTATAAAGCATTACGAAAACAGAATTGCAGAAGGGGCGACGGTAAAAGGAAAAGCAATGTTTGTTTGCAGCAGCCGTCCCATCGCTTACGAATTATATAAAAACATTTTGGAACTCCGTCCGGAATGGGGCGAAGTAAAAATTACAGAAGATGGAATTGTACTTTCCGAAAAAGAACAAAAAGAAATCAAACCGATGGAACGTATCAAAATGGTCATGACCAGAGGCAAAGACGATCCGGAAGTATTATACAATCTGTTAGGAACCAAAGAAGACCGTAAGGAGTTAGACCGCCAGTTTAAAAATGAAAAATCCAATTTTAAAATCGCCATTGTGGTCGATATGTGGCTAACCGGTTTTGACGTGCCTTTCCTGGACACGATGTATATTGACAAACCGATACAACGACACAACCTTATCCAAACCATTTCAAGGGTTAACCGAAAATTTGAAGGTAAAGAAAAAGGCTTGGTAGTCGATTATATCGGAATCAAAAAACAAATGAACCTAGCTTTGGCGCAGTACAGCAGTGCCGATACTCAAAACATTGAGGATATTGAACAATCCATAGTAGTCGTCAAAGACCAATTGGATTTACTGGGTAAACTGTTCCATAAATTTGATAAATCAAAATATTTCAAGGGTTCACCCGTAGAACAATTGCGAACCTTAAATCAGGCAGCAGAGTTTGTACAACTCACCCAAGAGCTGGAAAAAAGGTTCATGTATATTGTAAAACGATTAAAATCGGCTTACGATATTTGTTCCGGTAGTGGCGTGTTTGATGAAACCGAAAGAGACGAAATTCATTTCTATTTAGCCGTGCGCTCCATAGTGTTCAAACTCACCAAAGGAGTAGCTCCGGATACCGCCCAAATGAACAATAAAGTGCGCCAGATGCTACAGGAAGCCATTGAGAGCAATGGTGTGGAGGAAATTTTTAAATTGGGAGAAGAGAATCAAACTGAGGTAGATATTTTCTCGGAAGATTATATGGCAAAGATTGATAAAATCAAGCTGCCTAATACCAAAATCAAGCTTTTACAGAAGCTTTTGGCCAAAGCTATTGACGATGTAAAGAAAATTAATAAGATAACCGGAATTGATTTTTCTAAGCGTTTGCAATTCATCGTTGATAAATACAACGAACGAAAAGAAAGTGATGTATTGCGAAGTGAAGTATTGGAAGATTTCACAGATGAAATTATTGAATTATACTATGCTTTAAAAAAAGAAAAAGATTCCTTTAAAGACCTCGGAATTGACTTTGAGGAAAAAGCTTTTTATGACATCCTGAAAGCCTTGGCTGTTAAGTACGATTTTGTATATCCTGAAGATAAATTAATCCTTTTAGCACAAAAAGTAAAAGAAGTAGTTGATGACAAAGCAAAATATACCGATTGGAGTAAGCGGGATGACATCAAAGCGGAATTAAAAGTAGGCTTAATTATACTTTTAGCTGAGAATGGTTACCCACCTGTGGATAGAGACGAAGTTTATAAAGAAATTTTTGAACAGGCGGAGAACTTTAAGAAATACCAAAATAGTTAAGAATGTCAGATCAAGCTAAATTTCAGAAAATGCTGGAAGTGTTACTGCTATTGGATTGCCAATATGGTCGAACCATTGCAGAACTTTCTGAGCGATTTGAAATATCACAGCGAACGGTTTATCGTTATCTTGATACTTTCAAACACGTGGGTTTTGTCATTGAAAACAGCAATGGTTATTTTAAGATTGACAAAGAAAATACTACTGTTCAAGAAATTAGTAGCTTATTACATTTTTCTGAGGAAGAGGCTTTTATATTGAGTAAAGCTATTCATAGTATAGATGACAATGATGAATTAAAAATTAAATTGGTTAAGAAATTATATAGCCTATATGATTTTGACCGTGTTATCCATGCCATTGCAAAAAAGGAAGAAAGTGAGAACATTTATTCTTTACTACAAGCCATAAAACAACAAAAACAAGTCGTCTTACAATCGTATAAGTCCGGTAATAGTAAAAACATTCGGGACAGAATTGTCGAGCCTATTGATTTTACTATTAATTATACAGGGGTTTGGTGTTACGATGTTGAAGATGGTATCAATAAAGTTTTTAAGACTTCGAGAATCAAACAAGTCATTTTACTTGAATCTTCCTGGAAGTTCAAACCTAAACACAAAAAAGGAATCATTGACATTTTCAGAATACAAAGTTTTGACCCCATACCTGTTAGTTTGGAACTTTCGTTAGTAGCCTATAATTTGATTATTGAGGAATATCCATTGTCTGAAAAGTACATCACTAAGATAACTGATAATTTATATCGTTTAGAATGTGAAGTTGGCAATTTTTTAGGTGTTGGTCGTTTTATTCTAGGACTTCTTGGAGAAGTCAAAATTATTGAGCCAAAAACATTGAAAGATTATGTTCAAGAACGTCTGAATACATACAAAGCTTGATATAATTATTATCAATCCTACTTCTTCACCACCAAATAAGCCAACCCTGGATCATTTAATAGCCGTTCCATTTCAGAGTGAATTATATCCTGAATATCTTGTTTTATCTGCAAATAATTGCGTTGTACCATAGAATTATCAAGCTTGCGAATTACAGCAATATCTTTATAATTATCCTGTTCTTTTTTCAGTGCTTCATGGTCATTTATAATTTCTGAGTGGAATGTTTTCAACTCAATTTTACAATCAGGATCATCGGCTACCATGCCTACAAACTCGCCTGAACTTAAAGATGAAATCTTGGAAGGGGGTACAGCGGATTCCAATTGTTTGGAACGACTGATTGAAGTGTCTCCGCTATTAATAGATAGACTTTCTCTGTCCTGCATAATTTTACCAAATCGCTCCGAAAGTTGCTTCGCAGTATCTCCAGTAACCTGACCGCTGACTATATTTCCAGTAATGTTCATAATCACGTCTGCCTGTTCACGTCCGTAATCCTTACGCAGCTGACTGAAGTCTTGAATTCCTAGACAAGTTGCTACTTTATTACTTCGTGCAGTAGCAATCAGGCTATCCATATTGTTGAGGTAGATGGTCGGAAACTCGTCAAATATCAGACTGCTTTTTTGCTTGCCTTTTTGGTTGACTTGCTTTACTAAGCGGTTCACATATAAAGATAATACAGCGCCATATATTTGTATTTTTTGTGGGTTGTTACCCATGCAAACAATCTTGGGTTCTTCTGGATTATTGATGTCTAACGTAAAATCATTGCCTGATAAAACATAATACAATTGTGGAGAGGAAAGTCTTGCCATTGCAATTTTTGCGGAAGCTATCTGACCTTCTAATTGTTCCATTACATCGTTGAGGTAGGCATTGACAAAAGGATTAATCAATACCTCAATTTCCTTTTCGGTTCGCAGTAATGTAAAGAGACTATCGTAGTCAGCTTGCATAAGTTCAATAACATGGGGTAGCGTACAAAATTCGCCGTCTTTGTATTTTTTCAAGTACCATATTATTGCAGAGAGGAAGTTAATTGGAGATTCCACAAAGAAGTCGCCTTGTCTCTTAATCCATTCTCGGTTTAACCCTAACAAAATAGTTCGAGCCGATTCGGATGCATCTGTAATATCCGTCATGGCTGATGGCTCTAAAGGATTGCAGCGATGTGTTCGGGTTAGGTCATCAAAATTAATAACATAAAACTGTGGCGCTTTGGGATACAAATGTTTGTATTTGAGCCACGTATTATAGGCGATTTTAGAAAGGTCATCAAACTTAAAATCATAGACAAACATCGTAAACCCTTTACGGATGTGTTGGGTAATCACGTGTCGGATTACGAAATACGATTTGCCTGAACCTGGAGTGCCTAGAACCATCAATGCTCGAAAGGGATTAATGATGTTTATCCAGCTGTTGCGAATTTTGTCTTTCAAGTAATAGCGGGCAGGTAGATTAATAGAAAATTCATTTTCTAATAGCCTTTCTTCCTGCGGAAAAGTTTCATTTTCTTTATTGAAAATATCCTTGTGGTTGAGTCGGTTTTTTATAATACGGGATAATAAGGTACCACCTGAAAGCATTAGAAGATAGCCAGCAGAAGTGGTAGACATATAGGCAATTGCTGTCTGTACAACTTCAATCTTTAAATATAATGAAAGACAGCTAATAAAATAAATCAGTATGCCTGTAATAATATAGGCAAATGCTGTTTTGTAATTCAGTTTTTCATCTTTACGACCTTTTGCACCAATTAAGGAAATTACTAAAAATCCCAGTGCAAAAAGTTTGGATTTATGAAAATTGTTAAACAATCCTGTATTGTGGATATTGCCTAAAATGGTATCGCTGAATCCGCTAACAAAATGCCACTCCCGAAAAGCCGCATAGCAGTAATAATAGAAGTGAATTCCTAAAATAACGATACTGATGAGCCTTGTCATGTCGAGTATCTTCCTTAATGCTTGTTCGTTTTCTCCGGTCTGCATAGCCATGATTTTAGTTTTTTATTGATTGTCAGATTGTCCTTTTCTTTTTTTCTTTTTCCGTTTTTTCTTAAGCTGGTTCGGGACGTAATTCGCAGCCTGTTCGGATTGGGTAAGCATATTTAGTAGTTGTCCAATTGCAGTATTTGATTCAACAGATTTATTCTTTTGGAAGGTATCATCAAACGACGCCTTATCGCTGATTTGATTTGGCGTTTTAGATTTAGAGTCTATTGATTTCTCAATAGTTGAACCCGATATTTTTTGTTCTGGCACTGTGATTAATGTGCAACGTTCCTGAATAGCTTTGGCACTGTATTGTTTACCCAATGTACTACCGTTAAAAACACATTTTGTAGTATGGTCAACATAGGTAATTCCATAGAGCATCCCTTCTTCACTTTTTCTTAAAACGGTATTAATTCCTTCCTTTTGCAATAGTTGTACCAATTCTGCAAGCGATGGTTTCTTTCCTAAAAATGCAAGATCAATTGCATTTTTGACCCTGTTCTTGTGGGAGTCCTGACTGGTCTTATTTGAAGTAAATTTTTCCTCTAAAAATTTCAAGGTAGGTTTGTTGTAAAAATCGCTGGCTTTGATTGGAACTCCAATAGGCTTACCACCTTCATCCAATATTCGGTACACCAATCCTTTTGCTTTAAATATCCTTGAATTTTCACTGCCGCGGTCAGCAAGAACATTGTATTGTTGCAAGACTGCGTTTAGTTCTGCAAGGCTTGAATATTTGTAAGTAGAAAGCACTCCGTTAAGCACATTTGCAATTGCCTTTTTGGACTGAATTTTGCCGTATTGGATCTTTCCTGTAGCAATGGGTAGAATTTCAGTAGTCTGTTTGTTTTTTCGTCCTTCTGCCACTACGAGCCCAAACGATTTTTCGATTTCTTTCCGTGCGATTTCAGATTGGTTTCGACCGATATTCTGCATGTCGATTCGGCTTCCGTCTGTTCTTACTTTTATGGTAACCAAATGAATGTGTGGATGTCCTGAATCGTGATGCTGGTATACCAAATAGGGTTGTTCTCCGAAGCCTATTTTTTCCATATATGTATCGGTTATGTCCATCAATTTCTCTTTCGAATGATTTTCTGATGGATCAAAATTCAATGAGATGTGCACGCTGTTTCGTTTTACATTATCATTCAATTCCAACTGTTTCAGGAACCTGTTCAGTTTCATGGTACCGTTCATTTTATCGACATCAATTGGATAATTTCCTTCACCGATACACTCTGCCACACCCTGTTTTACCTTGTTCTCATTATAGTTGAAAATGTTGTGTATTGAATGCCCTGTCTTTATGATTGCAACCATTTTTCCGCCATTTTTTGGATGTGATTTTTGATTTCTTCCACCTTATTTAAAAGGATTTTTTTCTCCAGTTCAGAGCTGATAATCCAGTTCTTAAATTCAGGGATTTGCTGTAGCGTATGGAGCTTTTTTACCGCTTGGTTGAAGTTGTTTCCCAAGGCACTCAGTTCAGTTCGCAGCCGTATAATCTCCAACATAAATTCGTCAACGGATTGGTTACGGTAATTGGTTATTATGGGTTCGCCCAAAAGATTTTTACGGGCATATTCGCTTAGCTTCCGGCAGGTTGATTTACTAAACTTCTTGAATATTTTTTGGTATTCATCTGGTTTTAAACGCAAATGAAGCCACTTTGTGCGGTTGTTGTTTTGCTCTTCCATCATCTATCATTTTCATCTTTTTCAACTCCTTTTCAATTCTTTTTTATTTTTCAGTGTCACTGCCCACGAGTTCCGAGTGACCCGGCAGCCAGAATCGGTTGTGATACAACCGGACATCTGGCCGATTGCAGGAACGTTGCAATCTTCCTGCTACTTTAAATGCCTATTAGACTTTTCAGTATTTCTGAAATGTTCAAAAAACAATTTTTCATTTATCTAATCTTCTAATAGTGTTATTTTGAAGATTAGATGTAAATACTATTTTAGTCAGTTAGAGTCTTAATGATTTTGAAAATATATTCTATCTCTGTTTCAATAATCAAGGAAAGTGCACACTGTGTACAATTTAGCACCATTGTAATTGGACAGTAATAAAACCAATTAACCCACACAATTTCCACCAAAGGAAGTGCTCTTTCCAAACAATAAATCAATTTTAAAACAACAAAGTCCTGACTTTTTAGGAAGGTTTTTGTTGTTCGTTTTAAAAGGTGATGGTTGTCATTAAATACTTAAATGAAATCACCTTTTCAGAGTTTCTTAATTTACTCTAAATGATCTTTGATAAACCGCTTCTTTTGAAATATGATTATCAAATTTTATACTCTTGAAAATCGTTTTTAAAACCAATATTACTAGATACATTTTATATCAAATTCGAAGCACATTGTTTTAACCCTGTCTATCGAAAATCCTATCGAAAATTTTAATGTTCATCATTTATATCAGATACGAAGTTAAGCAAGCGGGATGGATTCTACCTATCATAGGTAAATTTTACCTATCAAAATTCATAAACGGCTTTATACCTTTATAGAATAAATTATTAATTAAAAACGTGAAGATTATGACAACAAATGATGTGGCCAAGGTTTTTGATACTGTACTTAGTATCCCTGGAATGAATGACGTAGTGAAGATTGATTTGAAAATTTCACGAAAAAATGTGCTGTTATTGAACCACGTAATTGAACGTGGATTAGCAGCTAAAGACGATGATAAGCCATCGATTCTCATGACAAGTGTTCCGGAAGAAAATCTCCAGGAATTAAAACTGTTTGGAGATGAATGTTTACAAAAAGCCGGACTTATAGAACTCAGTGAGAAACTGAAGACATTGAGCGAGACGGGGAAGTAATAACAAATTATAAAAGGAGAAAATAGCTGGGTGCCAAATAAACAATATTTGTTTATTTGGCACTTTTTTTATTAGTCAATTTTATTTCAGCGATGCTTTTTTTAAAACTTTAACTAAAATAGCGGATTTCGATAAATTTATGCCGGATTTCGGTAACACGTTATAAAACAAGCCATTGTAATTTTGGTTCAGTTTCAATTCCAAATAATTAAATCATTAATATTTTTTTTTTATTTAATGGAATTTGAATACGAGACTAAAATTTATTGCCCCAAATGCAGTAATAAAAATGAATAACAGTGTATAAAATTTTTAATACCAATTATATGCTATTGGGCATTTCATAATTGCATCAATTTAAACTAAACCTACGATAATATGAAATCGAATGTAATTATTAAGAGTATAATTCTGGACACAATTTGCCTGTTGTATGTCCTTTTATTTGTCTACGCAGCGGTAAGTAAATTTCTTGATTTTGAAAATTTTCAGGTACAGCTTGGACAATCGCCTTTGTTGAGCGCTTTTGCTGAATGGGTTTCTTGGGCAGTTCCCATAATTGAATTAAGTATAGTGTTGTTACTTATTATTCCCAAATGGCGCAATTTTGGTCTTTTAGCAGCTTTGTTTTTAATGTCAATGTTTAGCAGTTACATTTTTATCATTTTGAATTACAGCTCTTTTGTTCCTTGTTCCTGTGGTGGAATATTGGAAAAAATGGGTTGGAATGCCCATTTGATTTTTAATATCGTATTTATAGTATTGGCTGTTTTGGCATTAGCATTGGAGGGCAAATCCAATAACAATAATAGC
>JAYVGE010000305.1:0-7762 GCA_043772515.1 Flavobacterium sp.
TGTCATTTCTAATCCAGAGGTTCCAAAAGATTTTATGATTTCGGATGCTAATTCTAAACGCTCTAGTAGCTTTTCTTTTTCGTCATCATCCCAGTCTCCTAAAACATAATCTATTTGTTTCCCTTTTTTAAATTCGTCACTAATACCAAAACGAAAGCGCACATAGTCTTGAGTATTCAAAACAAGGTTGATATTTTTGAGTCCGTTATGGCCTCCTGCACTCCCTTTTGGCTTAATACGAATAGTACCAAAAGACAAGTTCAAATCATCGGCGATTACCATTATATTTTCAAGAGAAATGTTTTCTTTTTCCATCCAGTACTGTACCGCTTTGCCACTTAAATTCATATAGGTATTAGGTTTCAATAGCAAAAAAGTGCGGCCTTTCAGCTTGTACTCCGCAAGTGCTCCTAGCTTTACAGTCTCAAAAGTAACACCTTCTTTTCTAGCTAAAAAATCGACTACTTTAAAGCCAATATTGTGACGGGTGTTTACATATTCGGCACCAATATTGCCAAGACCTACAATTAAAAATTTTTTCATGTCAACCGTTTTTTTGCTTCTTTGTGTATTTGAAATATGGCTTTGTTGTCTATTTTAGCCTGTTGCAAAAATAAACTTAATTCGGTATTATTTCAATTTGATGTTTCGTTATTTTGAGCAACACTAAAAGACAAGCTTTTTTGGATTTTGGAGACTGTAAAGGGCCTATCATCAAAAATTATTCGACACTTTCAATTACATAAGTAGTTCTATTAATTTCAAATGTGAATCCTATCTTATTTCCCATTAATTTATTTCCCAATGGCGATTGCGGAGATAAAGCAATAACATTTATCCCGTCGATATTAATTTTGGGTAGGGCGATGCTCAGATACAAATAAATTCCGTTGGCTTTTACCAAACTCCCGACTCTAATAGTTTCGGCATTTATAGAAGTATCGACTTTGTCTAAAAATGTTTTTTGAGCCAATACTTCTCTCAATTTGGTGTTGAGTTTTTCCTGTTCAATATGCATCATCGACAAAGCGGTTTCGTGCTTATCTCCCGCAGAACCTTTGGCATCATTTTTTGAATCTTCGGTAAGTGCAGCAATCATATCCTTAAAGACATCTATTTTGTCTTGAACTAATTGCAGGTAATTGGTATGTGTTTTTTGTTTGAAAGTCATTTCTGAACTACTTAGATTTTAAATGAATAGATTTTAGGTCGCGCAATTATTTTATAGTTTTCAAAATAGTGTAGCAAAAAACTAAAAATCAAATTTATAATTTGCTCCAATAACAACCTGAAATCCTTGAACGGTATAGTTCAGCCATTTTTCATAGGCTTGATTGGTAATGTTGTTGGCTCTTAAAAAGGTAGTCAATCTTTGATTGTATTGGTAACCGATATGTGCATTCACATCAAAATAAGAAGGTAGCGTAATCGGACTAGCATCTATCGTTAGAGTATTGCTATCTAGTTTTTGATCCTTGCGTTCCCCAATATAAAACACGTTTATTCCTGTATACCATTTTGTAGTGATTGCAAAATCTAATTTTGAATTTAGCTTTATTGTGGGCAAATTCCACGCTTCGTTTTGGATAGTATTGGTATAACTACTAAAGCTTCCATTGATACCAAAAGACATTTTTTTAGAAAAATCGGCTTTCAATTCTCCGAAGAAACGAAGCGTTTTTAGATTGTCATAAACCACTTGCATCGAATTGCCAAAAGCATAATTTTCGTTGGTACTGTTCTCGGTAAAATCGTTGCTTTTAAACAACGCTTTGTTCCTTTCGTTTACATAAGATCCGCGAATATCATAACTCACATTGCTGGATAATTTTCCTTTTAGACCGGTGTAGATCTCAAATTGTTTGTCTGTAGGAGTTATAAGTAATGTAGGAGAAAGAAAGGTGTTTTTGTTCGTAAAATTAGCATATGAATTCTGTTCTAAAGTTCCTTCGGCACCTGCATAAAAAAGCATTAAATCTCCGACCACTTTGTAGGAAGCTCTAAATTTTGGGTAAACCAAGAACTTATTGTTACGCTGTTCGGCATCTAAACTATAAAACAAACTGGTTCCTATATGCAAGGTCCAATCGTCTTCTTGGATAATAAAACTCGGTTCTATTCCAAAATTGGTAAAACCGTATTTAAGAGGTTGCAGATTGGTTTTCCAATACTCATTTTTAAAACTTCCTCCCAGATAATCGACAATTACATTTGTTTGTATGGTTCGATTGCCAACTTGAATATGGAAGGAAGGTTTTGCTTTGAAATTATTTTCTGATGACCCAAAAGCATCCGAAAAATGGCTAAATTTTACGGTCACATCATCTAGGATAGCATCTGCAAAAGCAACCTTTCCGTCTAGAGAAATCGTATTGTAACTTTGTTGAGGATTGATCCCGTTGAGCAAAGATTTTCTGTCTTCGGGGGATAACGTACTTCCAAAATTGGCAGGCAATCCGTACCAGTTGTAAACTTGATTTTGATATCCTAAATCGACATTCCAAGAAAGTTCTTTTTGAATGTTGCTGTAATTCAAATCTACCGAAGTATCATAAAAACGATTCTCTAATTCGATATTCTTTACTCCGCCTTGCGACGAATGGTGCCGAAACATAGCACCAATAGTTTCTACATTATTAAGATCGTCCGTAACATACAGTTCTCCGTTGAGTGTCCCGTAATTTCCGATTCCAAAAGTGGCGTAATTCTTGAACAAAACATCTTGCTTTGCTTTTTCAACCCCTTGAGCATTCCCTTTTGATGGCGTAAAAGTGGAGGCAACAGGAAAAGAAAAAATGGTATATTTTAAAATTTCCTTTTGGGTGTTATTTTCTTCCTCTAGGTCTGGTATTTCTTTTGCTTTAAAAGCATCCGAAATAGTAGGTGTATACGGTTTTACGACATCGACAGTTTCTGTCCCAATGGTTTCTTTTTTGGTTTGGGCAAGTGTCGTTTGTAAACTCATCAAAAGCAAAAAGGCGCTTATTTTATATGGCAAAGATTGTATCATTTTTTATGTTTATTTAAAAAATTGAGAATAAGAAAGTCAAACTAAAACATCTCATCCCTTTCCAGAGGATCGGGTAATGTCATTACGTTAGGGTTTAATTACCTCCTGCTTTCGCTCGAGGAATAGAAATTTGAATGGATTGGCTTTGATCAAAATATTGATTTCGGATCATTTATCTTTGTCGAAGTTTTGAATTTTGACAAAGATCCGAATTGAAAATTCTTAACCTTAATGACATTGGAGAATCGGGAGTCGTTTACTTTCGATCTATTCTCTATTCTTTTCTCTTTATTTCTATTCTTTTATTTATTTCGTAACCGATGCATTTGTTTTGAATTCTTCTGCTTTAATGGCTTTCAATTCAGACTGTGCTTCTTTTACAACATCAGGAAAATCAGTAAAATTCGCAATTACATTATCCAAAATATAAGTTGCTTGAAAACTGTCTTTGAGGCTATAAAAATTTTTGGACATAAGTACCAATCCTTTTGCACCATAATATTTGTAGCTCGAGTAATTCTTGGCCAGTTTTTGAACTGTAGTATTCGAGGCTTCCCATTTTTCTTCCTTGTTTTTAAAATAAGCTTCATAATACAAAGCCTCTGCGGCCAACGCCCCTTTGGCCCCTACTTGCAATTTGGCATAGCTTGTTTTGGCCTTGATCTCTTCTCCTGTTGCCATGGCAGCTCGAGCCACAATAATTTGTGCATCATTTTTTACTCCTTCCTCTGTTTTAGGATTGGCAAGTACTTTTTCGGCGTAGCGAACCGAATTGAGGTAATCCTTTTTGTCATAATAGCATTTCATCAGATTCGATTGCGAAAAAGTTTTATTTTGAGTCAAATCTGATTCGTTTTCTAGACGAGACAAAACAGGAATTGCTTTTTCGTAATTTTTGCTTTTTAAGAAAATCTGCGCCAGTCTCGCCAAGGATTGCTCGCTAAACTCATTTCGAGGGACCGCAATGCAATATTCGTAATGAGGGATTGCTTTATTTTCTAATCCTTCCGAAAAATAAGATTGCGCCAAATGGAAATTGGCTTGTAAAGCATGAATGCCATTGGGAAATTGTGACACATAGCCACTCCATCCCGCAATCGCTTGCTTGATATTATTCTGTTGCAATTGTTTTTCGGCAGCTTCGTAAGTATCATTATCCAACTCAATATCGGTGACTGCCACAAAATCTAGAGTACGCACCCAAGTGGTATATTCGTTTACATTGCCATTGGCTACATAAATTAATCTTGCCGTTGCTACCGCTTCGAGTGCTTCTGGAGTTTTAGGGAAATCGGCTACTACTTTCTTAAATTTAATCAAGGCTAGTGTGTCTTGGTCGGCATTATAATAAATTAGTCCTTGGCGCAAAACTGCTTTTGATGTGAAAGTACTGTTTTGAAATTCGCTATTAAGTCTCCCATAACTTTTTATGGCAAGTGTTGTCTTATTTTCGGCGACATACGTGTTTCCGAGTTCGAATAACGCATCATCTCGATAATCGGATTGGGGATACAATTGCAAAAAAGTGTTGAGTTCTTCTATTTTTTTTTCGTTTTTTGTAATAAATCCATAACAAATTGCTTTTTGAAAATAGGCATAGTCGGCATCCAAACTTTTTAATTCGACTACCTTGGTATACGCTTCTATTGCACCTTGGTATTTTGAAGTTACAAAACGGCAATCTGCCAAACGCAAATAAGCATCATTCCAACGTGTTTTGTCTTCTTTTGTCGCTGTAATTTGGTTTTGAAAATAATTTCCCGCCTGTTCGTATTCTTTTAGTTTAAAATAAGAATAGGCAATATTGTAATTACAGTTTTTAAATTCGGGAGTGGTATTGGCAATTGGCAAACTTGCAAATTGTTTAAAACTCAGTGCAGCATTTTTAAAATCTTCTAGAACATATTCTGTTTCTCCCTTCCAGAAAGTGGCACGAGCGGTAATTGTAGTTTCACTTTGCGCTGCAACAGCTTTGCTAAGTATTTTTAAAGCTTGCCGATAATTCTCATCGGAATAAAGCTCTAGTCCTCTATAAAAAAGTACTTTTTGATAGGTTACTTTATTGGCTGGCGATGTGTTTTTTTCTAATAAAGTTAAAGCTTCTTGATAATTTTTGGAAGAAATATAAGAATCGATTAGCAGTTTCTCTACAACAAGACGTTCCTTGTTGGTGTCATATTTATTCAAAAAATCATTCAAAATTGCCGAAACGCTCTGGTATGAATTCCCGACATCATAACTCAATTTGGCATAATTCAGACTTGCATCTTCCTGAATCGAAAGATCAAATCCTGACTCAGAAGCATTTTTGAAGGCATTTAAAGCTTGCTGTTTTTGGTTTAGTTTAAGATAACTTTCGCCTAAGTGATAATAGGCATTTTGAGCCACAAAATCTTTTCCGTCTATGATTTTATTGAATTGTGAAATGGCATTTTCGTAGTCGTTTTTTTTGTAATAAGCATATCCCAATTGGTAGAAATCGGTATTGTTCCATTTTCCTTTTTTTCCTTTATACGCTGTTAGATACGAAATTGACTTTTCGTAATTTTTTAGGTTAAAATAACTCTCTCCAATAATTTTATTAAGCTCCGATTGTTCGATTGCATTCGATTTAGCCATTGCTTTCTCTCCCAAATCGATTGCTTTTTGAAAATTACCCAGTTTAAAATTCATATCGGATTGGTAATAAGAAAGCTTTTCTTTGTATTTTTCTTCTCCAGAAACAGCATCAAAATATTGAGTTGCTTGCTTGTAATCATCTCCTTCATACGCCATAAATCCCAGATAATATTTGGCTTGAGAACCAAATTCGACAGAGTTAACCACTTTGTTAAAACAGTTAGTAGCTTCTTTTTTCTTTTTGGCATTAAAGAAACCATATCCTTTTTGAAAATTAAAAATTTCTAAATCTCGACGACTCAAATTAGTTTCATCAACTTTATCAAACCACAGCAAGGCATCGGGATAATTGCCTTGGTTGAAGTAATACTGTGCAACCGAAATATAAGCCTGATTTTGTTTGGGACTCGTCGGATAATCAATAACAAAACGTTCCATTAATTCGTCGGCATTTGCCTGATCTGTCCTAATGGCACAATTAGCAATATAATAAGCACAGTCAGACTGCACGGTTTCGTTAGTGGCGTTTTTCTTGACTTTTTCAAAAACAAACTGAGCCGAAACATATTGCTTATCATTGTACAAAGAAATTGCGTTATCAAAATCTTTTAGTTCATGGGTATAAATCATCGATTTTTGAGCCGAAACGATTGTCGATTGAACAAAAAGGAGAACGAATAAAAAACAAGAAAGTTTATGCATTGTAATTTATATTTTAATGTCAAATGTATCATATTCTGTAAACAATAACGGAATGCTTTTGGTTTTTATTATGATGAAAAAATCAAAATAAATTCAAATTAATAATTGATAATTGACAATTGATAATTACTTTTACCCAATAAACAAATTCTATCATGTCACAAACCGTACTGTCTTTAAAAAACGTAACCATCTATCAAGAAGAGAAAATCATTTTATCAGATGTAAATCTTGAGGTGAATCACGGTGAATTTTTATACATCATCGGAAAAACAGGTTCTGGGAAAAGTAGTTTAATGAAAACGCTATACGGAGATTTGACTTTGACAGAAGGCGAAGGTCAGATTGTAGATTTTAATTTGGTAACCTTGAAAGAAGATGAAATTCCGTTTTTGAGACGAAAAATCGGTATTGTTTTCCAAGATTTCAAATTGTTGCCCGATCGTACTGTAAGTGACAATATGTTATTTGTATTAAAAGCAACAGGTTGGATTGATGTCGATGGTATGCGAAATAAAATTGAAGAAGTGCTTAGCAAAGTAGGAATGAAGGATTTTGCTTCTAAAATGCCACACCAACTTTCTGGTGGTGAGCAACAGCGAGTAGCCATCGCGCGGGCCTTACTTAATGATCCAGAATTGATATTAGCCGACGAACCAACTGGAAATCTAGACCCTCAAACCAGCATCGAAGTTCTTGAAGTATTACGGAAAATTAATGCCAACGGAAAAACAATAATTATGGCTACGCATGATTATGCCTTATTGATGAAATTTCCAGCAAAAACGTTAAAATGCGAAGACGGTAAGATTTTTGAAGTAGTACAGAGAACAGTATAACACGATTTTATTCGTTTTTTGAAAAAATCAATACGTCCTGAAAATCTTTCAGTTGGTCTTTTAGTATTCTTTTTGACCAAGTTCCATATATTTTATTTTCAAGTTTAAGATTGCTATCCCGAAGCATTTGCTCAATATATTTTTCTTCAAAAGCTATATTTGCCGAAGGGACTTTTTCATTCATTAGTCTAAACCTTTCTTTTCTAAAAGGAAAAATATACGTTCCATTGTGTGCTGTTATATGGTTTTCTATCTCACTATCGTAAACAAAAAAAGTACTTAAACAAACGCCTTTAGGTTTCAGAACACGACGAATTTCGTGAAGGTAATTTTGTATTTCGGATGGTTGCATGTGGGTGAAAACAGAAAATAAGAAGACCTTTTCAAATGAATTATCTGCATAAGGAAACACAAATTGATCTGCTTTTTGTTTAGTAAAACTGTACAAATCATTGTTTAAAGGAACATGCGTAAAATTAAAATTAGGGAAATCTACAGCCAAATTCTTATTACACCATTTAATGCCCTTTTCTACCAAATCAAATCCTTAGTATTTACTCTTATTAGATAAATATTTTGTCAAAGGTACTGC
>JAYVGE010000306.1:0-3175 GCA_043772515.1 Flavobacterium sp.
TACATCTGCTCCACCAATATCTACACCGGCTGCATTCTGCACTGTTTTTGTAAGTACAATGTTTGGCTCGATAATATCGATTGCAAAAGCACTAAAAAACATATAATATTGGTCACCATTGGTTTCCATTCGTAATCTAGCAGCAGTTTCTCCGTTGTTAATTACAGAATTTAATGGGTTGTTAATAATTGCAACCCCAGCATCATAACCCAAAGTATTGTTGCTACTTGGTGTTCTTCCTGCCATTATCCCAACCGGATCGGTAATGGTGCTATTAAAAAAGTTATCATTTGGATCCGTTATTCTAGGATCAGGATTTATAATAGGTCTAGCTGGTGTAATTATCGACCAATAGGTAGTGACAGGGAGTGTTGATGCACCTCGAATTCGTAATCTGTCCCCATTTATTTTATTATCTCCTTCTAATGCAGAGAAGGCTGTTTTTGCTCTAACGGGTCCTGAGGGAATTGTTGTAAATCCTACAATATCAATATTTTGTGTACTTGTTCCGTTTATTCCTGCAAATCCATCAAAAGTTGTAAAATATCTACCTGGCAAATTAGGGTCTTCATATATAATATAAATACTCCAACCTGCTGCATAACCTCCAGGGCAAGCCCCATCTCCTTGGGTTGCTGTTACATTTGCAACGGTATAAACTCCTTGTGGGTTTGCTTGTGCAATTACCATTGCCGTTATGTCTTTATAAGCAGCATACGGCTTACATGATGATCCTAGCAGATTACCTGCAAACTCATCATATATTAAATTATCGGCAGCAATATCTACATAAGTGGCACTTGTTGGTAATTTCAATTTAACATTAGAAATAGGAGCTCTATTATTGTTTTCATATGTTGCAGACCAATACAGTGCTGCATATCTTATTCTATAACATGAAGCACTAGCAGCAGGTATTGTAAGTGTTGCACTACTTGAACTAAAAGTGGAAGCATCTGAATCGATATCAATATAGCTCATATTGATGGCATCATTAGCTGTTGCTGCACCTCCCGTTAAGTTATATGGAATATTCTGATTATTGTTTCCTGGCCCTCCTGGGAAATTAAGAATGTTATTTCCTATGAGATGCATATCACCTTTTAAACTCTGATTATTTCTAACAGCAAAAGGTCTTGCTAGTTGGGCATTTGCGTTTATTGTATTTAGTATAAAAACTAAAACCAATAGTAGGTAGTTTTTTATTCTCATGGGACAACTTTTAAATTCAGAAATGGGACTAAAGTTATTATTTTTTTATTGAATTAACATTTTTTTAGCATTTTATTTTTTAAATAAAACGCTAAAAAATGTTTTTGCTATTATTTTTCTACTTTAACAATTACCATTTTACCGTTATAAGGTTTATTCCCTTTGGTTTCCATGGCGCTTGTTGCATCTTGTATTTCAGTTAGCTTTTGGTAATAAATATAGTATGTTCCGTTACTTGCGTTATAGAAGAAGTCTATGTTTGTTTGACCAGCTTCTATCGCTTTTTTAACAAAGGCATCTCTTTTTTCCACATCTTTATGGGCAGCTAGAACAAGATAGTATCCTTCAGGTATATTATCATTATTTTTAATAATTTGTGTTCCGGCTTGCTCTTCTCCAAAATCAAAATCCGTTGGTTTATAGGTTTGACCTGTTGGCGTAGTACTTAATTTTAATTGTTTTAGTGTTTCTCTATCTTTTTGATATTTTGTATCATCACTATCAAATTGAGCTCGTTTGATTCTTCTTTTCTTTTCGATATCAGTTTCTGCCTTAATCTGTTCTAATTTGGCTAATAAATCTGCATTTTGTTTGTCGCTGTTTAATTTGTCGAGTTTTAATTTTTCAATTGTTTTCAAATTACTTTGATTGACAATATCATTTCTATTAGGCACCTTTTTCAATCTTTCGTTTGTAAGTGTTTCAAACTCTTTGATAAAATTACTTTGGTTTTTAGTGTTCTCAGCAATTTCTGTTTTCAACGATTCTAGCGCTCTATTTGCTCCAGCAGTGCTTTGAAACTCTTTGGCTTCACTCACAATACCTTTATCAGACAAATCGTTTATTCTTCTAAGTTCTTTTAGTTCGTCGTCTTTTGCTTTCGCAATAGAGTCTAATCTAGATAACGATTGTTTTTGATTTTTCTTAGAGTCTTCTAAGACTTGGCTTAAATTATCTAATTCTTTGTCTTCAGCAGTTTTAGCTGCATCAATTCTAGCTTTGGCTTCGGCTTCTTTACGTAAGCGTTCTGCTTCTTCATTAGCTTTAGCTTTGGCATCAGCAATTTCTTTTTCTTTACGCAAACGTTCTGCTTCGGCCTTAGCATTTGCTGCATCTGTGATTGCTTTTTCGGCGTCAAGTTTAGCTTTTGCAGCTGCATCCGCTTTTTCTTTCAATAAACGTTCAGCTTCTACTTTAGCATTTGCTGCGTCCGCTAATGCTTTTTCGGCATCAGCTTTGGCTTTAGCTGCGGATTCTAATTTTAGTCTATCTGCTTCAGATTTTGCTTGTGCTTTGGCATCAGCAAGTGCTTTAGCGTCTGCATCAGATTTTTCTTTACGCAAACGTTCCGCTTCGGCTTTCGCTTTATCTTGTTCTGCTTTTAGTTTGTCTGATTCAGACTTGGCTTGAGCTTTTGCATCAGCAAGTGCTTTAGCATCAGCATCCGCTTTTTCTTTACGCAAACGCTCCTCTTCAGCTTTCGCTTTATCTTGTTCCGCTTTTAGTTTGTCTGCTTCAGATTTTGCTCTCGCATTTGCATCAGCAAGTTCTTTAGCATCGGCATCCGCTTTTTCTTTACGCAAACGTTCCGCTTCGGCTTTCGCTTTATCTTGTTCTGTTTTTAGTTTGTCTGCTTCAGATTTTGCTCTCGCATTTGCATCAGCAAGTGCTTTGGCATTGGCATCTGCTTTTTCTTTAAGTAAACGATCCGCATCAGCTTTTGCTCTTGCAATTGCATCGGCTTTAGCTTTAGCGTCAGCTGTTGCTTTTTCGTTTTTCAATCTTTCAGATTCCGCTAATGCATTTGTTTTGTCTTGTTCAGCTTTAAGTCTGGCTTCGTTTGCAGCATTTGCTCTTGCGTCGGCAGCTTCTTTTAGTTTTCTTTGTCTTTCGGCTTCTAAAACTGCTTTGTCTTTTCCTTGTAATGCTAATAATTTATCGGCTTCAGCTTTTCTAAGCGCTG
>JAYVGE010000307.1:0-3167 GCA_043772515.1 Flavobacterium sp.
GTGAGCCCGATCCAGAGGAGGTTCCGCCAAGATACCCGAATACCCAACCCGAATACAAGTTACACCTTATAAAAGAAGAAGGATTTCGTTCCGGAATAGGTTTTGGCGGATTTTATCTTGCCATTGGTAAGATCATTGTGGGAGATAATACAGCATTAGACGAAAATTATATTCCTTCGTCTATTACAGTGACAAGCCATCCTAAATTAGTAGATATTCAGGTAAATATTGCCCGTGCTTTGGGGCAAATCGAAGTGTATTCGGTACAGATTTCTCAAAAAATTAACAGGATCCAACAAACAGGTATTTTGGCACATGCGATGATGGGATTGGCAGATTACACCTCTTATTATTTAGGAAATACGCTTACCCAATTTCGTTGGTTTTCACTACACCAACACCCAGCATCGATGCTTAGTACGGTGGTGTCTTTGGCTAGAATCATGAAAAATTTTATTGACTCTAAGTCGGGTGCTGGAAAAGAAGAATTGTTAAACTATTTTGCCGAATGGTGTGATCTTTCGCAAGGTGATTTTGAAACCTTGTTTACGACCTTAATTAATATCAGTTATGACCACGTACACATTGACAAAACAGTTACAAAAGCAATGGACTTTTTAATTAAAATCGAAAAACTATTCGAAACTTTAAATAAACTGGATTATATAGGTAAGAAAAAAGAAAATATCGAATTATTTGTTGCCGAAACCGAGAAAAATGACGTCGTATTAAATAATTCAAAACGACACAGCTTCTTTTTAGAAGAATAAAATAAAAATATAATAAATAACTATGGAAGTATTAAACAAACAAGAACGCCAGAAAGCATTTGTGGCTTTTTTGGCAGCATTTACCCTTACCGTTACTGTAATCCTGATTGCTGTATCTTTTAATTTTTATATGCCCAAGGCAGAAAACAAGATCCTTAAAGCACAGAATGAGTTGATGAAAAAAGAATATGATTATCAGTCTCGATTTTCTGTAAAAATTGATAGTGTTAGAATGACTGTAGATTCTATCAATTCTCCAAAGGTAGATAACGATTTTCAACAACGTTTAGCAAATGTTATGGTAGCAAATATTTATCAAAAATTGCCAAAAGATACTACCGAAAACAAAAAATTATACAATAATGTAATCTTGGCTTACAAACAAATTATTGATTACAAAAAAGAAATTAGAAGTCTAACTCATAATGCACACCTTATAGACAGCCTAAATGCATCGGCCAAAACCTATAAAGAAGAGTTAGAAAAAGTACGTCGGGATCTAGACGTTTGTAGGCAAATTTATCAAAATCAATAATCATTTGTGTAAATTAATAAAAACAATCATTTAAATATTAAAACTATGTTGACAAATTATGGAATTGGAGGTAACGAAGTAAAATTAGATGCTGATGAAGCAATAATTGCAATCCCTCAAAACAGAACTCTTGTAGCTCAAAAATTAACAATTGATGCTCCAGTAAAACCAGAATTGGTAGAAGGAATTACTAGTGTAGAAAAAGCTTTTGAGCACTTTAAACCAGACGTAAAAGTAAACTTTGAAAATGCAGATGGAGCAACAAAAGCAGAGACATTGAAGTTTAGAAATTTGGGCGATTTTGGAGTAAAAGGCATTACAACTCAAAGTAGTTTTTTATCGAATTTAGAAACAGAGAAAGATCAGTACCAAAAAATTATTCGCCAATTAAAAACGAATAAAATTTTGAAAGCCGCTCTAGAAGATGGTGAGGCAAAAAAAGCATTATTAGAAAGCTTAGGCTCCCTAATTAATGAATTGAAAGAAAATAAATAATTTAAGAACTTAAAAAAAAAGATAGAAAGTATGTCAAAAAATCAAGCATTTCAAGACGCTGACGTTGACACGGCAGTATTGGAACCTAAAGTAATCGGTGGTTCGGTAGAGAAAAATGTAGAAAAATTAGCCAAATACGGTGGTTTCGATTTATTAGAAATGTCTATTGAAGGAACTCAAAACCTTAATCCAGACAGAAAAGCAAGAAGAAAAATTTTCCTTGGGGAAGTAAACAAAGCCAAAGAAAGAGAAACGTTGATGAAAACCCTAGAACTTTGGGTTTCGGTATTAAACAACAACGAAGCTTTGACCGATATGGTGGCTCAATGTGAAGACAAAAGCAAAGAATCGGAAGTATTGCTTAAAAAGAATTTGATAAAAGCGGTTGAAGAGACAAGAGAAATCGAATCGGCTTATAGAACTGTTGCCTTATTCTACAAAAATACAGAAACGGATAAAGTAAAAAATGTTACAATTGTAAATGCAGATCTAGAGCAGTTAAAGGATTTAGACAATACAAGATTTATTGATGCGATTCATTCGGAATTAGTAGATAACTACGATCGTTTAGACCTTAAAAATAACTACGGAATACTCGTAATACCAGGTTATTTAGGATCTAATAAAGTAATCGAAAAATGGGCAAAAATTGCACACGAAAACAAAGTGATGCTGGTTACCGATTTCGAACATTTGGATGAGCCAGATGATGTTATGGAAATGTTTGATGCTGCTTCTTTGACAGGTGGAGACGTGTACCGTTCTAACGTAATTATGACTTGTAACTGGTTAGTAGGTCGCGGAAGATTTGATCAAATTGGCGAAAGTGATGATTTGTATATTGCTCCTTCTGCTGCACTTGCTGGTAAGATATACAAAACATTGATGTCGCAAGTTACTGCTGGTAAGAAATTTGGAGGAATCAATGAAGTTGATGGTGTAAAATTTGATCTTAAGAAAAGCGAAATTGCAAACCTTGAGAACATGGGATTAGTTCCTATGGTAAACGAGTATGGCAAAGTAATGGCTTTCTCTGCAAAAACATTGTTTAGCGGTGACAACTTAGGTTTACAAACGTACTCTGTAGTTCGTGTATTTGATTATGTAACAAAAGTGTTAATGGACTTTCTTAACCGTCGTGCTTTTGAAAACTTTACTGCAAAAACACGTAAAGAAATCATGAATCAAATTGTTAGCTTTCTAGACGGTATTACTGGTCCTGATAAATTGATTGAAAATTTCGAGATTCGTCGTTTTGAACAAGATCCGATTCAAAAAGATAGAATTTATGTAGACATTCACATGAAACCTTATTTTCCTGCAAAAAACTTCCTTATCAAAATGGATGGACACAAAGGAGATGATGG
>JAYVGE010000308.1:0-3165 GCA_043772515.1 Flavobacterium sp.
TGGAATCAATACACTTCGCAACGGTTCGACGATTTCATCATGTAAGGAACGTCCGATTAAATCGTAATCTTTGGTGTACAAACCAGCAATTAATCCGCCTACATTTCCCCATTGCATAATAGCGCTTTTTAGGGAAACGGTTTGCTTCAATACCGAACGCGCATCAGAAGTTTTCAACTCAATTTGAGGATGAACCACAGTGGCGTACAATTCGGAAGGGCTTTCTATTTTGATAATGTCTAATGGATTTGAACTTCTTACCAACGTAAAGCCACCCAAAAGGGCAGGGGCAACGTTATCGGCATGGGCGTTTCCGCTGGCTAATTTTTCGCCTTGCATGGCAAATTGCACCAATTCTTTTCTAGAAAAAGGTTGTCCGAGTAACTCGTTAATGCCAAATACAGCACCAGCAGCACTTGCGGCACTACTCCCAATCCCGCTTCCTGCTTTGATGTGTTTGTAGATTTCAATATCAAATCCAAAATCGGTTTCTACGGTTTCAAGCATTGCTAAGGCAGCAACTCCAGCTACGTTTTTTTCTGTTTCCAAAGGCAATTCGGCACCAATAATTTTTGTGATACGTACCCCTTTTTGATCCGATTTGCGAATAATCATTTCGTCTCCAGCTGTTTCTAGACAAAGTCCGAGTACATCAAAACCACACGAAAGATTCGCAATAGTAGCAGGGCAAAATATTTTTATTTCTTTCATTTTTCTTTCATTTTTATTTTACATCCAAACGTTGTAATACAGCGTTTCTACACATTTCCAATTCTAATCACATCGGCAAAAATTCCTGAAGCAGTAACGGACGCTCCAGCTCCAGCTCCTTTTATCAATAATGGCTGATCTACGTAACGATCGGTAAAGAATAAAACAATATTGTCTTTTCCTTCCAGATTATAAAACGGATGTTCTTTTGGAATGAATTGCAAACCAACGCTTGCTTTTCCGTTTTCAAATTGTGCAACGTATTTTAATCGAGAATCTTTGCGTAAGGCTTCGCTGTAGAGAGCTTCAAAATGAGAAGCGTTTTTGTCTAATGATTCAAAAAAAGCTTCGTTGCTTGTAGTAGCAAGGCATTCTGCGGGCATAAATGATTCATTTTCAATGGCGTCGATTTCCATTTTGTAGCCACTTTCGCGTATCAATATTAGTATTTTTCTAGCTACGTCAATACCGCTCAAATCAATTGTAGGGTCTGGCTCTGTAAATCCCTGAACACCAGCTTCTTTTACGGTGTCATGAAAAGTGTTTGTTTTATTAAAATTATTAAAAATAAAGTTTAAACTACCTGACAATACGGCTTGAATTTTATGGATTTTATCTCCAGATGCTACTAGATTTTTGACGGTGTCACTAATCGGTAATCCAGCACCAACACTGGTTTCAAACAAAAACGGAGCATTAAACTGTTGGGATAATTTCTTTAGGCTTTTGTAATTATCATACTCCGATGAGCAAGCAATTTTGTTGCAGGTAACAACAGCAATATTTTGTTTCAAATACTGCTCGTAAGTTTTAGATACGGCTTGGTTTGCTGTTATGTCTACAAAAATACTGTTGCGTAAATTGAGTGCTTTTACAGTTGAAATAAATTTTTCTTTGTCGGCTGTTTCTCCATTTTCTAATAAAGATTGCCATTCTTTTAAAGAAATTCCATCTTCGTCAAAATACATTTTTCTAGAATTAGACAATGCAATGACTCTTACGTTTATTTTTAAATTGTCTCTTAGAAATTTCTTTTGTTGGTAAATTTGTTCAATAAATTTCTGACCAACATTTCCAACTCCCATCACAAATAAATTGAGTTGTTTGGTGTTTTCTTCAAAAAAGTTTTCGTGCAGAGTATTTAGTGCTTTTTTTACATCTCTTTCATTAATAACTGCAGAGATATTTCTTTCGGAAGCACCTTGAGCAATCGCACGAATGTTGACATTATTTTTTCCTAGAGTGCTAAACATTCGCCCGCTCAAACCTTGGTGATTTTTCATATTCTCGCCAACCAAAGCGATGATGCATAGGTTTTTTTCGATAATACAAGGGGCAATCTTGTTTTGTGAAATTTCAATTTCGAAAGCAAAATTAATAGCGGTTTCGGCAGTTTCGGCATCAGAATTTAGGATTCCAATACAAATCGAATGCTCGGAGGAGGCTTGAGTGATAAAGATTACATTGATGTTTTCCTGCGATAAAACCTCAAACAGCCTTCTGGAAGAACCTGAAACACCAATCATACCAGGGCCTTCAAGTGTAATTAAAGTTATGTTATCGATATGACTAATTCCCTTTACGGGATTAGTATGGTGTGTGATTTTATTTGAAATGTAAGTTCCTTCGGCTTCTGGTTCGAAAGTGTTTTTGATGAGAATTGGAATATTCTTTCTTAAAACGGGCTGAATAGTTGGCGGATATAAAACTTTGGCACCGAAATGAGACAGCTCCATTGCTTCTTGATACGATATAGTGGCAATGGGTTGTGCTTGTTTTACAATTTTTGGATTGGCGGTAAACATTCCGTTTACATCTGTCCAAATTTCTAGATAGGATGCATTCAAAGCACCAGCAATAATGGCGGCAGTATAATCAGATCCACCGCGACCTAAAGTAGTATGTATTCCATCTGTAGAAGATGCAATAAAACCAGGCATAATAACAACTTGAGCCTCATTTGAAACATAAAAATCACGAATTAATTGATTTGAAATTTCAAAATTAACAGCCGCTTTCCCAAAATGATTGTTGGTTTTTATCAATTCGCGACTGTCTTTGTAATTGCTGTTTTTTAGATTTTGTTTTAAGGCTTCTGCAATAATATAGGAAGATAGTAATTCTCCAAAACTCAAAATAGTATCAGAAGTTCTTGGAGATAATTCTCCTAATAAAAAGCATCCGTCTAGGAGTGTTTCTAGGTGATTGATGATTCTTTTTAGGTGACTCAAGAGACCGCTTTGTTCGCTTACTGGAATAAGTTCTTTTAGTGTTTCTAAATGTTTTTTCTCTATTTCGGCAACAATTTCTTTAAAATTTTCGTCATTTGAAGCTGCTTTTCTAGCTGCTAATTGTAGCAAATCGGTTACTTTACTAAGAGCAGAAACCACAACAATTAGTTTGTCCTGTTTTGCCTTATTGAGGATGATGTCTAAAACCAGTTTTATATTTTGT
>JAYVGE010000309.1:0-21455 GCA_043772515.1 Flavobacterium sp.
AGGGGTTGTAAGTGGGACTTACGATTTGTCTAAAGATGGAAAAACATTAACAATCAAGGATGCGACTGGTACGCCAGAAATGTACGCAACTGCCATTGAAGACGGGAAACTGGTTATGGACGGCAAAGAAGTAAAACTAACATTTGGAGCTAAATAATTTAAAATAATAATTATGGGATTATTTGATAATATAAGCAAGGCGGTAACCACGCCTCAGGAAGTTGTAAATTACAATTCAATTTTGACAAAAGCAGGAGTTACGATTCCAAATGTAAAATTTTTAGTAGAGGGAAATGTACTTTCATTTAGTGGTAATGTAAGTGATGCAACAGTTGGAGAGAAAGCGACTACTGCACTAAAACAAGCTTTTCCTAGTTTTGAAATTAAAAATTATACAGAGGTGGAAGATGTATCTGCTCAAAATATTTTTTACCGTGTGGCAACACAATCGTCTAATCTAAACATTAGAAAAGGACCTGGTAAAGAATATGACATTGTTGGCAAAGCGGCTCACGATGCCAAGGTGCAGTTAATAAAAAAAATGTACAACGGTTGGTATTTTATAAAGGACACTGACGGCGAAGAAGGATTCTGTTCTACAGAATATTTAAAATTAGTTGAATAAATAAAAAAGGCTGTCTGAAAAGGCAGCCTTTTTATGGATATCTGTTTGTTTTTATTATTTTTCTGTTGTAAACCGAAACCCAATTCCATGTAAATTATCGATGGCAATTTCTTTTTCGTTTGAGAGTATTTTGCGCAATCGGGAAATAAAAACATCCAAACTACGTCCCATAAAATAATCGTCGTCACCCCAAAGAGACGTTAGAATTTGCTCTCTTTTTAAAACTACATTTTTGTTGTCTAGGAATAATTTTAATAGCTCAGCTTCGCGTTGGGTAAGACTTGTTTTTTCGTTTTCATTGAATAAAATAAAATTTTTGGTGTCGAATTGGTATTTTCCAATTTCGTAAATCGATTTTTCTGTCTCATTATTTTTTTGGGAACGTTTTAGGAAAATTTCAATTTTTAGCAGCAATTCTTCAATACTAAACGGCTTTACGAGATAATCATCGGCTCCTAATCGCAATCCTTTGAGACGGTCTTCTTTTAAGGTTTTTGCCGAAAGAAAAATAATGGGAATATTGGTATTGGCTTTTCTAATTTCGGTTGCCAATTCGAAACCGTTCATTTTTGGCATCATAATATCGAGAATACAAATATCAAAATCGATTTTTTTGAAGATTTCTAAACCTGTTTTTCCATCGCTACAGTGCGTTACTTCGTAATGGTTTTGCTCCAAATTGTCTTTAGTAAGAAATGCCAAAGTGGCATCGTCTTCGGCATAAAGAATTTTTGATGTATTCATTTATTTGTCAGAAATTAAAAGGGTTATGGTAATGCCTTTTTCTTGTGTGTTGGAGGCATTAATTTTCCAATGATGCAAATTGCAAATCTTTTTTACATAATACAAGCCCAGTCCAAAACCGTTTACTTCAGTGCTTTTTTGGCTTGGAATTCTATAAAACTTGTCAAAGATAAAGGAAATATTTTTGTTTGAAATTCCAATGCCGTTGTCTTTAAATTCGAGTTTAAGCATTTGCTTTTCTTTGGATAGGCGAATGATAATTTGGGGTTTGGTATCACAGTATTTTACGGCATTGTCAAGAAGATTGTATATCAAATTATCAAAATGAAAGGCATCTGCAAGTAGGGTATAATCTAGAGAATCTGATTCGATTGTTATGCTGGCATCTGGATATTTTAGGTTGATGTTCTCGATTGCATTCTCAATTATTTCAACAATTGCAATGTTTTTGGTGTTCAATTCTAAAGGAGAGTAATCGGATTTAGCAATGGTTAAAATTTTTTCGATATGCTGATTCAATTTATTACTTTGATTGATAATGATCTCGGTGTAGTTGTAGATTTTCTGATCTTCTTTGATGTTCTTTTGTTTGATTAAATAATTTGAAGCAATCAAAATAGAAGATAAAGGTGTTTTGAATTCATGCGTCATATTATTGATAAAATCCCGTTGTAAATCGGAGTATTTTTTTTGTTGCAAAAGGGTAAGGATCGAATAGACATAAATGAATAAAATGAAGATTAATGCAATCGAAAGTACAAACCAAAACCGCAAGGAACTGAATAGAAAACTAATTTCATTAGGAAATCGTATCGCGAAATAATACACCAGATTTTTATGCTTTGGAAAATAAACCGAATGCTTCGTCTTTGATTTTTCAGACAAAGAAACATAGTTACCATAAACCATTTCGTCGCTTTGGCAATTGTACATGGCATATTCAAAATCGGTGGTGATATTCATTTTTTTAAATTCGGATCTTAGATAAAATTCTAGAATATCGGGTTCAAAATCATTATCGATGTTCACAATGTAATAGTCATTAGAAACTTTTACTACAGGATTTTCTGCGGGTAACTCATAGCTGGTGCTTTCGTATAATTTTTTAGCCACTTCGAGTAAGGCGATATGTGTTTTTTGACTAAATTTTTTTTCTTCGAGCGTAAAAGCTTCTTTGGTCCAAAGTAACTGTGCCACCAAAATCCCTATAATGGCGATGAATCCGAGGATAATGATGCTGTTGAGTTTCGTTATTTTCAAAGTGATTGTATATATCGTTGTTTTATTCTAAGTAAAGGTTTTGAAATAAATTACACAAAATTTGGCGAAGTTATTTGGGTCTTTTTCTAAATAAAAAACATTTTAGTAGTTGGACTATTGAAAGATTTTTTAACAAGGTTGCTTCGTTTCTCGCAAGGGCAAAAGAACAAGTTAAATTGTATGGCTTGTTTTTAAACATTTACTCAGATGTAATATTAATAAAAATTAAGTTCAAAAATAGCTATTAACAAGTCATTAACAAATATTTAAAATCGCTTAACAAGGACTAGTGATTTTCTAATCTACTTTTGGATTGTGCAAAAAAAAGCACAATATTCTAATACGAACCAGAATCTGAAAGACTTCGGATTTAAAAAAAACAAACAAATTATGAGAATCATTAAAATTTCAATGTTGGCATTAGCGCTAGGATTAATGTCTTTTTCGGTTATCGCTCCAGTAAACGCTTTAGTTTCAAAAGAGGTTGTTGCAGCTTCTTCAATCCTCTGGAAAAGTGAGTCCATAGATGTAGGGGCAATACCTCAAAACACTCCAAAACCTATTGTTTTCGAATTCAAAAATACAGGTACAACTACAGTGCTAATCAAAACGGTTCAAGGTTCTTGTGGGTGTACGGCAACCGATTATACCAAAACACCAATTGCTCCAGGGAAATCTGGTACAGTTACAGCCACTTATAATGCTGCCAATGCAGGAGCGTTTGCCAAAACGGTATCGGTAACTACTAATGCTGAAACGGTACCTAAAGTTTTGACTATAAAAGGAACTGTTGTAGCGACATCAATTGTTTCGAAAAGTTAATTTTTGAATCTCGTTGCTTTCGTTTTTTTTGCTTTTATAAGGATTGTCATTCTATAAATTTTGCGTTGGAGTGACACTCTATTTTAGGAAGGAACAAGCATAAAAAAAGGGGTGAGTTTAATAAATTCGCCCCTTTTCTTGCTTCTACCTTGAATTGTGTGCTAATTTTTTTCGCTACAAATTACATACGATTTTTTCTATTTAAATTTAAATTTAAATGGATTACTGCAAATTCTATCTAACTCTTTTCGAAAATTCGTTTTTTTGTGTCTTTGCTTTAGATAATCCGTGTTAACAGCATTCGATTGATAAGTCTTTCGTCTGTTAGGAACTCTTTGTCAAAGTATCAAATGACTTTCTTTAAATTCGGGACTAAATTTTTCTAAACGCTTTGTAAAAAAAACAGATATAATTAGTGTAGAAGTATTTTCTAAACCAAATGCTCATCTGCAATTGATAATGCTTCCGAAATAATGGCTAAACCTTCGTCTATTTCTTTTTCGTTGATGCACATCGGGGGCGCAATAAAAATATAGCCCCAACGAACAAAGGTGTATAATCCTAATTCTCTTAATTTGGTACCTACTTTGTTCATGACTTCCATTTCGGTCGCATTGGCATTGAAAGGAGCCATCAATTGATACGGTTTTTTACTTTTTACAACATCCAAACAACCTAATAACCCTTTGTTTCTAAAGTCACCTATCGATGGATGTTTGGCACGCATTTCGTCGATTTTTTTCTCAAGATAAGCACCCATTTTATTGGTGTTTTCTATTAAATTATCACTTTTGTAAATGTCGATTACAGCCAAGGATGCCGCCAAAGCAACTGGATGCGAATTGTAGGTCAATCCCAGCCATAGCGGAGAATCATCATATTTTTCGGCAATTTTATCAGACACCATCAAACAGCCTAGTGGCAGATAGGAGGAAGTAAGTCCTTTTGCCATACAAATCATATCTGGAATGATGTGGCTATGTTCAAATCCGAACCATTTTCCAGTTCTTCCAAAACCACTCATAACTTCATCAGCAATAAAAAGAATATTGTGTTTTTCGCACAATGCTTTAATGCCTTTCAAGTAGCCATTTGGATAATGCAAACAACCAGATGAGCCACTTTCACCTTCAAAAATAAATGCGGCAATGGTATGTCCTCCCTCATAACGAATGATTCTCTCTACCGAATCAAGACTCCATTTTAATCTTGTTTCTTCATCTTGATCAGCCAGTCCATAAAAGTCGTATGGATCGTCTAAGTGAAAAATATTAGGAGATTGTTGTCCATCGGTAAACAGTTTTCTAGGGTCGCCACCTACGGTCATACTCGCCGAGGAATTGCCATGAAAACCACGGTATCGTCCAAATATTTTATGCTTGCCAGTATAAAGTCTGGCTAGTTTGATAGCATTCTCTACCGATGAAGCACCACAGAGAGTAAAAAAAGCTTTGTTAAGATCTCCAGGGCATATTTCGGCTAATTTTTTTGATAATTGGGCTCTAATTTCGGTGGTGCAAGAAGGAGTTACATAACTCACTTTTTGCATTTGCTCGACTACAGCATCGGTTACTCTTTGATCGCCATGACCAATATTTACCGACATTAGTCCGCTAGAAAAATCAATGATTTTCTTGCCACCGACTTCATATAAATAAACTCCTTCGGCTCTTTCGATAGCAATTGGATTAACATTTTTTTGGGGTACCCAAGTAAACAAACTATATCGTTTACTGTCATTTATTATTTGCTCTTTACTTAACATTATTTTTTTTAGTTTTAATTTATTTATGCTTGTCCGTAAGTAAAGGTTTGTTTTGAAACATTTACTAAAGCGGATACTGTTTTTTTTAGAGACGAATTACACCAATTTTTTGCGAATTTTAAATTTTAAAAGATAAACACGAATTGGTAGTAAATGGGTAAAATTCTATCTAACTCTTTTCAAAATCCGTTTTTTCTTTTTTTCTGTGTCTTGGCTTAAGTCAATCCGTGTCATCCGCGTTCCATTGTCAAGGCTTTTCTCAGTTAGCAACTCTTTGTCAAAGTATCAAACCTCTTTCTTTAAATTTGTGGCTATTTTATTATTAGCAGACACTCTTCATCTATTTTACGGCAAGGTCATAGCTGTATAAAACTTCGTCTCTTACAAATCCCGTTTTATGATATAACCCTTGAGCAATCCAATTATTTTTTGCAGTTCTTAATCGTACTAAATTAGAACCTAATTCTTTTGCAAATTCAGCCGTTTTATGAATTAGTTGTTCTCCAATTCCATTTTTACGAATAGAAGAATCTACGAACAAATCATTTAGAATTAGTATTTTATTAAGTGCCAAAGACGAGAAAGTAACATAAATTAAGGCAAAACCAATAACTCTCTCTTTGTCGAAAGCTAAAAAAATGGTGGCTTCGTTATTTTCTAATCTTTCTCTAAGGTATGCTTTGTGTTTTTCGTAAGCAGAAGGTTTTTTATAAAAAAGAGCATATTGATCAAACAATGTTGTCAATTGATCCAAATCTTGTAGGGTAGCTTTTCGTATCATAATTGTTTGTTTTTAAATGATTTGAATCTTAAAAATACAAAATATTATTCGTTTTAATATTTTTTTTGTAAAAATGTTAAATTTATAATTAATAGCAATGCCAGTTTTAAATCAGACTCTAACTTTTGCAATCTAAAATCGATGCACTCTAGCTCATCCAGTTGGTTCCCGCTTCTGGATTCCATTTGGTTGTGGTTTTCTTTTCTTTGGTAAAAAAGCCAATTGCACTTTTTCCGGTAATATCTCCAGAACCAAAACGGGATTCGTTCCATCCTCCAAAACCAAAAGGTTCTCTGGGAACAGGAACGCCAATGTTTACCCCACACATTCCTGCCGATGCATTTTCGGTCACATAATTGGCCAAACCGCCATTTTGGGTAAATACCGAGCAGGCATTTCCGTAGGGGTTTTTATTTTCAATTGCCAAAGCTTCATCAATAGTATTGACACGAACGATGGTAAGAACGGGACCAAAAATTTCTTCTTTGGCCACACGCATATCGGCTGTAGCGTTGTCTATGATGGTAGGACCAACGTAGAAACCATTTTCTTTTCCGGGTACTATAGTGTTGCGCCCGTCCAAAATAATTGTTGCACCTTGTTGTTCGGCTTCGGTAATATACCCTTCGATTCTTTCTTTGGAAGCTTTAGAAATAACAGCTCCCAAGGTGGTTCCGCACTGTATTTTTAATGCATCGTCAACTAATTTATCAAGAATAGTATCGCAGTTTCCGACTGTAATAAGTGTAGCCGCAGCCATGCATCGCTGACCAGCACAGCCACTCATAGAAGCTATAATATTAGAGGAAGCCATGTCTGGATGAGCATCGGGCAATAAAAGGATGTGGTTTTTTGCTCCACCGAGTGCCAAGACTTGTTTCAAATTTTGGCTTCCTCTTTGGTAAACAATTTTGGCTACTTTGGTAGATCCAACAAAAGTGATGGCATGAATACCAGGGTGGTCACATAAATTTTCGACAGTAGATTGGGTACCGTTTATAATATTAAAAAGTCCGTCTGGAAGCCCCGCTTCTTTTAAAAGTTTTGCGTTATATTGACTGCTAATTGGCACAGATTCGGATGGTTTTAAGATAAATGCATTTCCTAGGGCAATAGCATTTACAATAGTCCAATGCGGCACCATAGTTGGGAAATTAAAAGGAACTATTGATGCCACAATACCCAACGGTATTCTGGTAGAAGAGCAATGAACGCCTTTGCTTACTTCCATGTTTTCTCCGTTTACAAATTGAGGAAGCGAACAGGCAAATTCGGTTAGTTCGATTGCTTTGTCGATTTCGGCTTTGGCTTCGCTATGAATTTTTCCGTTTTCTTGGTAAATAATTTCGGTAAGTTCGGAACTGTGTTTTTCTAATAATTGTTTGTATTTGTAGAAAACCTGGACTCTTTCTTTTAAGGTGACTTTTTGCCAAGTTTTTTGTGCTTTTTGTGCCTGTTCAACAATTTCGTTCAAATCTTCCATAGTAGATTCTTTGAAAGTAGTCAATTCGCTACCATCTAAAGGAGAAACAACGGAATGAATTTTTGGAGAACTTCCAGGTTTGAACTCCCCATTTATAAAGTTTTTTACTTCTTCAAATAACATAATTTTAGTTTTTAGTTTTTTCAAATATACAAATTTTAACAAAAAAACAATAATATTTTTTGCCTGCATTATAATTATTGTTAGATTTACAAAATAATAACCAATAAATTAATTTATTTACAATATGTTAATCTAGATAATACATTTAAATACTAACCAATTTAAATTCTTTTTTTTATCCAAAAAACTAACCCCAGAAACAATGAAATCAATGAAATCGGTCTCAAACATTATCGGAGTTGCCTTGTTGTCCTTGGCAATACTTTGTTATTTTATCCATTGGCATGCTTTAGTTCCTGCGTTTACAGTATTAGGAATTGCAATTATTACTAGAAAAGCTTTAGAACCATTAATTATTGGCTGTGCTGTTGGTTTTATTCTATTGGCCATGCATGGCGGTTCCGAGGAATATTTTCCAGAAGGAAAAGGAATGATTTTTCCTTTGAATATGTTTGATGGTATGTTCTCTTCTATATCGAGAGATGCTCATGATCAAGGACTGATTTGGGTAATTTTGGTCTGTATATTGTACGGTGCTTTTGTACAAATGTTGGTGGCTTCGGGAGGTATTAATGCGGTTGGAGCCTACTCTGCTAATCATGTTAAAAACAAAAAGCAATCGTTGATAATGACCTATTTTCTTAGTTTTTTCTTTTTTCTGGATGATTATTTGAGTGCTTTATCTATTGGTAATACCATGAGACCCATAACAGATAAATTTGGTGTTTCTAGAGATAAACTAGCCTTGGTATTGACTTTTGTATGTGTACCCTTAACTATTATTTTTCCAATTTCGACATGGACAATTTTTTACGGTTCACAATTAACAGCCATTGAAGGAGGAATTTTGAATGGAGCTGGTAAAGCAATAACAAGTCCAATTGAAGCATTCTTATATACAATACCGTATAATTTTTCGGCTTGGATTTCTTTAATTTTAGGTGCTTTGGTTGTATTTCAATTAATTCCAGATTCAAAAGCGATCAAAGAAGCCGAAGCAAATGTAAATCTTGTCGATTTAGAACTATTAAATATTAAGAAAAAAGCACGCAAAGAAGGAAAGCTTGTTTATTTTGTCTTACCCCTTTTTGTTTTAATATTCTGTACAATTTTTCCCTACCCTTACGATATGGATTATTGGGGTAGTTTTACTTTTTCGACAGAATTTATTTTTGGTAGTATAGACGCTTTTCGAGGTATTGCCACTGCCTGTGTTGCTACTTATTTGTACTATATGGTGTTTGGCGTTATAAAATTTAATAAAATATCTAGCAATTTCGTAAAAGGTATGGAGTCGATTACTTTTGTATTAACCGTTTTAGGATTTACTTATTTGTTAAAGGATGTTCAGAACGCACTTGGTTTCAACGAGTTTGTAACGGCTCATTTGCAAGGTATTGGCTGGTTAAACGCTGCAACACTTCCGTTTGTTATTTTTACTTTGGTATCTTGGATTTGTTGGTCAACAGGTTCTAACTGGGGTATTTATGCAATTTTAGTTCCGACAGCAGCGTTGCTCTCTCATTCATTAGGAGCCAATTTTTGGTTGACACAAGGTGCTTTGGCATCTGGTACGGTTTGGGGAGCTTCGGCTTGTTTCTTTTCAGACAATAGAGTTTTGACCTCGCAAGCGTGTAAAATAGACATGATGAAACATGGTATTTCACAGTTTCCGTATCAATTGGCAATATTTGTATTGTCAGCGATGGCATATCTTTTGGTTGGATTTATTTTGTAAAACTTTAGTAAAACTGCTATGATTAAAAAAGATATTTTATACAATGAGTTTCGGATAAGAAATGCCACGCTAGAGGATGTTATCCAAATGGAATATGTTCAAATACAATGCTATCCGACCTTGCACCAATCAGAACTGTTAAATAGAAATCATTTTGCCAATCATATCAAACTGTTTTCAGAAGGTCAAATTGTAATAGAAAAGGAAGGGACAATTGTTGGATCAGCAAGTACCTTTAGATGTAATTTTCCAGAACATGACAGTACTTTTTTGGAAGAAACCGATAATTTATGGCTTACCAATGTGCATATTCCCGATGGGGATTGGATGTACGGAATCGATATGGGTGTTTTGCCAGAATATAGAGGGTTGGGACTATCTAAAGAAATGTACAAAGCACGTCATGAAGTGTGTAAAATCCTTGGAATAAAAGGTCAAATTATTGCTGGAATGACCATTGGTTATGGAAAAGTAAAAGACAAAATGACCATTATCGAATATTGTCATGCTTTGGAGATAAACAAATTTACAGATCCAACTATTACGCCACAAAGAAAAGCGGGCTTTAGATGGATAAGGCCTTTGTACAATTATATCAATGACCCAGAAGCTGGGTATGCAAGTATCTTAATGTATTATCCTGTTGATGAAAATTACAGTATTAAAAATAAAGCTAAAATATAAAAAGGCTAATCCGTATTTCAGGGCGAAGTAAATGTTTTGAAATAAAGCGTAGAATTTCCCTCACTCTTTTGCCCTTGCGAGGAACGAAGTAATCTCTTTAAAAAATAGATCAATAGCCTAGCTATTTTAAAGAAATTTTACATTGAAAATGACCAAAACAATTTCGCCAAATTTTGTATGCTTTATTTCAAAACCTTTACTAAGAAATCTAAAATCATAAATCTAAAGTATAAAATGGGAACTCAAATTAAAAAAGTATCAGAAATTCCTGGTCCAAAGAGCAAAGAAATGTTAGCAAGAAGAGCAGCGGCTTTACCTGCTGGTCTTGGAAAATCTACCGAAGTGGTGGTTGAAAAAGCCGAAGGGGCATTGGTATGGGATGTAGATGGAAATCAATTGATTGATTTTGCAGGAGGAATCGGGATGGTCAATCTCGGACACAGACCTCAAGTGGTGGTTGATGCCGTAAAAGCACAATTGGACAAACACATTCATCCAGGAGCTTTGGTGACTACATTTGAATTGTATTTGGAATTTGCCGAGTTGTTAAACAAAATTACTCCGGGAGATTATCCTAAGAAAACATTATTGGCCAATTCAGGTTCAGAAGCAGTAGAGAATGCAGTAGCTATTGCTCGTTATTATACCAAAAGACCAGCAGTAATTTGTTTTGAAGGCGCCTATCACGGGCGTACGATGCTTACGTTGAGTTTGACCAGTAAATATGGTTTGTTCAAAAGAGGTTTTGGTAGTTATGCTCAAGACATTTACCGTTTTCATTCTCCAAACGTGTATAGAAGACCTAATGCTATGACTGAGGAGGAGTACATCGATTTTTGTATAGAACGTTTCGATCAAAATCTAATTTCACATGTAGATCCATCAGCCGTTGCGGCTATTATCATTGAGCCAGTTCAAGGTGAAGGTGGATTTATTCCAGTACCGAAACGTTTCTTAGAAAAAATCAGAAAAGTGTGTGATGAACACGGTATCGTTTTCATTGCCGATGAGGTTCAAGCCGGAGCGGGAAGAACTGGAAAATTCCTTTCTATCGAGCATTCTGGAGTGGTTCCGGATATCGTTACCATGGCAAAATCTATAGGTTCTGGTTTGCCAATATCTGCCATTACAGGAAAAGCCGAAATTATGGATGCGCCACATTTAGGCGGAATAGGAGGTACCTATAGTGGAAGCCCTATTGCAGTGGCAGGAGCTTTGGCAACAGTTAAAGAATTGATTAAACCTGAATTTCTAGATCGTGCCACGCATGTAGGTAAAATTATTACCGACAGAATTAATGCGATGAAAGAAAAATTCGAAGTAATAGCCGAAGTTCGTGGAATTGGTGCCATGCTTGTGGTTGAATTCGTAAAAGACAGAATTACCAAAGAACCCGATATGGATTTTGCCATGGCAGTGATCAAAAAAGCGGTGGCCAATGGTGTGATTCTAATTCGTGCCGGATTGTACACCAACTGTATTCGTTTCTTGCCTCCAATTGTAATCACCGACGAACAATTGCATGAAGGATTGGATGTAATCGAAGCAGCAATTCAAGATGTCTTGAACGAGAGAGTTTAAAGAAAGTGTTCAGTCTTCCGTTTTTTAGTAATCAGTCTCTGAGTGTCTTTGCGAGGAACGAAGCAATCCCACTTAGTATATCCGTTGCCATGATTTGCTAGGTTTGATTTAGCTAGTGGGTTTGCTTCGTTCCTCGCAATGACTGGTGCGTGTCTTTGCGTGTGTGTCTTTGCGAGGAATGAAGCAATCTAACTTTTGGTTTCTATTCACTAACTCCCAACTTCTAACTTTTTAAAACAATGAATTTCCAATTAATACACAATGCCACAATTATTACTATGGATGATGCTTTCCCCGAAGCGGACTCCATGGTAATTAATGATTTAGGAAAAATTGAAGCCATTGGAACAGCTACTGAGCTTCGAAATCAATTTAGTTCTTTTCAAGAAGAGATTGATTTTCATGGAGAGACAATTGTTCCGGGACTCAATGATGCTCATATTCACGTTTGGAAAATAGGACATCTTCGCACGTATATGCTAGATGTTCGAGGCATAAAATCGATAGTGGAATTCAAGCAAAAATTAAAAGATTTTGCTGCCAAAAATCCAAACTCGGAATGGATTATGGCTCGTGGTATCAATGAAATGGTACTCGAAGAAAAGCGTTTGCCTACCAAAGAAGATTTGGATGAGGTAATTTCGGATCGACCTGTTTTTGTCATTCGGACTTGTGCTCATATTGGTATTGCCAATTCTAAAGCGATTGAAATTTCGGGAGTGAGTGAAGCTACAGAAGTGCCTTTTGGTGGAGAAATTCGCAAAAATCAAGACGGCAGTTTACAAGGTATTTTTACCGAAAGAGCTTTGGGTTTAATCATGAATAACATTCCGCCTTTTACTTTCGAGGAATATAAAAGCATGATTCTAGAAGCGCATTCCTATTTGTTAAGCCTAGGAATAACAAGTGCTACCGATCCTGCGGCAAACGAAGAATTGCTTGCAGCCTATATTCAATTGGATGCAGCAGGTTTGCTAAAAGTGAGAATGAATGTTTTTCCGCTTCGAATTCCAGACGGTAGCGACGAAATTCAGGTTTTACCGGAACAATATGAATCGGAGTTTTTACAAATAAAAACGGTAAAGTTCTTCTCGGATGGTGGGTTGAGTTCGGCTACAGCGGCTTTGAATGTTCCCTATAAAAATACCGATGGCTACAAAGGGGTTTTGCGATTGGATTACGATAAATTTTATGAAACTGCCAAAGAAGCGGTGGCTAAAGGTTTCTCGGTGGCAACGCATGCTATTGGCCATCAAGCAGTCGATTTGACGCTGCAAGTCTATAGTGATTTGTTCAAAATCGATCCTACATTAAGACACAGAATTGAGCATGTTGGGTTTTTATCCCTAGAAAATATAAATGATTTCAAGCGAATGAATATGACTGCTGCCATGCAACCTATATTTATTTATGAGTTGGCCAATAATTTCAAGAGTACGTTACCCGATGAATTATTGGATGTGGTTTATCCGTGTAAAACAGTTTTAGACAACGGAATCAATTTGGCTTTATCAACCGATGGACCGGTGGTGAAAGAGATTAATCCGTGGGTCAATATAGCAACGGCAATTACTCGTAAAGCCGCTGATGGGGCTGTCATTGGCGAAAGCCAGAAAATCACATTGCAACAAGCCTTGTACGCCTATACGGTAGGAAGTGCTGTCGCTGATAATCTAGAAAATGCAAAAGGAAGTTTAGCCGTTGGGAAGTATGCTGATTTTATTGTTTTAAATGAAAATCCTTTTGAATTAAATGATGTTTCGAATGTGGAAATTATGGAAACGTGGTGTGCTGGGAAATTGGCATTTAAAAGAGATTAGTTACGAAATTTTAGGTTAGAATTAAAAAAGTGCATTTTTATTCCGTCTCGACTCCCATCTCCTTTGGAGAGGGGCTGGGGGTGAGGTTTCTGTAGCTGGGTTCAATATAAAATTAAAATACAAAAAATAACTTTGTTTTTTGAAAATAAAACAAAATAATAGATTTTTATTGTAAATAAATTAATTATATTTGACTTGTTATAAAATTTTATAAAAAATAAGCTAGAAATGAGTGTATTAGACGATGAATTAGATTTTCAAATATTGACATTATTGCAAAAAGACGGTAGAATGTCATTTACCGAAATTTCGAAAGAGATTAATGTAGCAGTAAGTACGATTCGACATCGTTACATCAACTTGGTTGAAGATGGAACTTTGAAAATTATAGGGCGAGTAGATCCTAATAAAATTGGTTTCAATGCTTATGCCAGTATATTAATCTCTGTGAAGCCAAAATCATATATGAATGCCATTTTCGAAGAATTAACAAAGTTACCTGAAATCAGTTTTTTAGCTTCCGTTTCTGGAGATTTTGATATAGAAGCCAATGTTATGTGTCGTGATATGGAACATCTGAATGAATTAATAGGAGATAAAATCCATGTTTTGGAAGGTGTTTTTGATACCAAAACAAATATGTATATGAAAATTTACAAATTCGCTCAACCCGATTTAGAGTTGGCAAAATTATCAAATAAGTAAAATGAAATCGCCATGACATAAGTTGTTGCAGACACCAATGAAGACCTGGTGACCCGAGCGATAACGAACTGGCGAAGCATACCATATTCCAACAAAAAACAATATTATCTACATATGAATAGTACAGATAAATTATACGAAAGAAGAAAGAAAAGTGTTCCAAATGCTTTAGGAATTTTTAATCCCTCTAGTATTCAATCAGCCAAAGGTGCCATAATCACTGATGCTGATGGTAGAGAATTAATTGATTTTGCGGGTGGAATTGGAGTAAATAATGTAGGTCATGGTGTACCTGAAATTATTGAAGCGATTCAAAAACAAGCCGAAAAATTTATTCATGCTTCCTTTAATGTTTCGGTTTATGATCAATATTTAGATCTTACAGAAAAATTATGTGAGTTGTTGCCACATGGCGAAGGTACCAAAGCTATGCTGACGCTTTCCGGAGCTGAATCTGTAGAGAATGCTATCAAAATTGCTCGTGCCGTAACGGGAAAAGCGGGAATTATATGTTATGATGGTTCTTTTCATGGTCGTACAATGATGGCAATGACATTAACTTCAAACGTAAAATACAAAGAAGGAGCAGGACCTTACGCACCCGAGGTGTATCGATTGGAATATCCGTACTACAAACCTAGTATGAGCACTAGAATGACTTCGGATGAGTTTGATGATTTGATGATTATGAAGTTGCATAAAACTTTTTCGTCAACCGTTTCCATCCATCAAACGGCTGCCATTATTTTAGAATTGGTTCAAGGAGAAGGTGGTTTTACAGTGGCTTCTAGAAAATACGTTCAATATTTACGCCAGTTTTGTACTGAAAATAAAATCTGTCTGATTTTTGATGAGGTACAATCAGGTTTTGGTCGTACCGGAAAATGGGCAGCTTATGAGCATTATGATGTCACACCAGATTTGTCAACTTGGGCAAAATCAATGGGTGGCGGAATGCCTATTGGTGCCGTAATTGGCAAGCAAGAAATTATGGATGCCATAAAACCAGGACTTATTGGCGGCACCTATTTAGGCGGTCCATTGAGTTGTGTGGCTTCATTGGCGAGCATCAATTATATGCAAAAAAATGACATTAATGCTGCGGGTCAAAAAGTGGGTAAAATAGTTCATGATAAATTCAAACATTGTCAGTCTTTGTATCCTAAAATCATTACAGATGTTCGAGGATTGGGAGCGATGTTGGCGATCGAATTCACAAATCCTGAAACCGGAATGCCAGATGGTGTTGCCACAAAAGCAATTGTAGACAAATGTTTGGCTAAAGGTTTAATTATCATTACTTCTGGCACTTATGGGAACTGTATTCGAATCTTAAGTCCGTTGTTTATCGAAGACGAAGTTTTAAACAAAGGATTGATGATTTTGGAAGAAACGATACAAGAGGTTTTAGCCCCCTAACCCCCGAAGGGGTAATAGAGAAATTGGAATAGAAGGAACATAATCAATTTCAATTGCCTCCAGCTTTAGCTGGAGGAAAATGAATGAATGTAAAATTGGCTTTAGCCAAAATAGTTGTGCTTTTTTGGCTAAAGCCATTCAATACTATTCCTATTTTATTCCTCCAGCTAAAGCCGGGGTCAATTCAAAGTTTGTCTCTGTAAATATTAAAATTATAAAAGAGCGAATAAACCTTGATAAATTATTAAATAAATGTTCTCTTTAAAAGGTTACAGATTATGAGAAAGCAATATATAAATGGAGTTTGGTGTGATGCTATAAACGGAGCGACTTGGGATTTACAAAGTCCAGCTACCGAAGAAATTTTAGATAAAGTTCCTTTCGGAAATGCATCCGATTGCAAGTTGGCGATTGATGCAGCAGATGCAGCTTTCAAAGGATGGAAAAATACAACACCTTATTTTAGAGCGGAGTTTCTAAAAAAAGCAGCTACATACATTAGAGAAAATGCGGAGGCTTTCGCCAAAGAAACGGCCTTAGAAACCGGAAAACCCATGCTAGAGGCAAGAGGGGAATGGCAAGTTGCCGCCAATCTTTTCGAATGGTATGCCGAAGAAGGAAAACGCAGTTACGGAAGAGTAATTCCTTCTAGTAGAATTGACAAACGTTCGATGGTTATTTATCAACCTTTGGGTGTTATTGGAATTATTACAGCTTGGAATTTTCCGGCTTATAATCCCGCAAGAGCTGTTGGGGCAGCATTGGCAGCCGGTTGTAGTGTTGTTTTAAGAGGATCTGAATTTACGCCTTTGACCAGTTTTAACTTGGCGAAAGCCTTTCATGAAGCTGGAATCCCAAAAGGAGTTTTCAATTTAATTAATACCGAACCCGTTTCAACAGGGACTGAAATGATTGAAAATCCTTTGCTGAAAAAAATAAGCTTTACAGGAAGTACCCGTGTTGGAAAAATACTGATGGATGGTGCTTCTAAAACTTCGACCAAATTATCATTAGAATTAGGAGGAAATGCCCCTGTAATTATTGATAAAGATGTTGATGTAGAGGATATTGCGCATAAGGCTTTGGTTGCCAAATTAAGAAATTGTGGACAGGTTTGTGTTGCGCCACAGCGTTTTTATATTCATTCCAGTATTTTCAATCAATTTGTTGCCATAGTAAAAGAGGATATTGCTAAACTAAAAACAGGCATAAATGGTGGTAACATCGATTTTGTTGGACCACTGATTAATAAAACCCAGCAAAACCATTCTTTGGCGATGCTCGAAAAAGCCAAAAGCGAGGGAGCAATTGTTCATATTGGTGGCCAAAAATCGGATAAAGGATTTTTTGTGCATCCTGCGTTGATTGAGGCCAGACAAAACCAACCCTTTATCAAAACGGAAGTATTTGGTCCATTGATGATTGTAATTCCTTTTGATACCCAAGAAGAGGTTATCGAATGGGCAAACGATACGGAATATGGGTTGGCTTCTTACGTTTTTACCAATCACATTAAAAATGCGAATGTTTATGCCGAAAACCTAGAATTCGGAATGGTTGGAATCAACGAATGGGCTGCGCATGGAACGGAATTGCCTTTCGTTGGAATAAAAAGCAGCGGTATCGGACACGAATCAGGGTCTGAAGGACTGAAAGAATATTTGGAAATGAAATTGATTAGCTACGGGAATATGTGCTAATGAAATCCAAATTACAATATTTAAAAATCCCAAACTCTAATTTTATTTTCAGAAAGCTGAGAAAGAGAATAGAAAAAAGAGAATAGAATATAGAATAAAGATAAACGAACGAAACTCTACGCAGTCTCCCCTCTCCTTTGGAGAGGGGTCGGGGTGAGGAAAATATAAATCAGATGGAAAAAGAAATTTTAGGTAAATACATTTTACGAACCCCTTTGCCAGAACATGCAAAACAGCAAGCTGAATTGCAGGAAATTGTATTTCCGACCTTGTCTGCAGAGGAATTAATTACAGAAGAAAAGTACAAAAGACATTTGTCCATTTTTCCTGAAGGACAATTTATAGTGTTGGATGGCCATAATGTAATTGCTTCTTGCACGACTTTGCGTCAAAATTATCATAAAGGACATCATACTTTTTTGGAAATTTCAGATGATTTATGGTTGGGGACTCACGATCCAAAAGCGGATTGGATTTATGGACTGGATGTTTCTGTTCATCCCGATTATCAAGGAAAAGGAATTGGTAGAGAAATTTATAATGCACGTCACGAAGTGGCCAAGAAATTAGGATGCTTAGGGCAAATGACCGCTGGTATGCCAATTGGTTATGACAAAGTAAAAGACCAAATGACCATTGCCGAGTATTGTGAGAAACTGATAAAAGGCGAAATCGTTGACCCAACGGTTACGGCTCAAACCAAATGCGGATTTATTCTAGTCGAGCCTTTATTCGATTATTTAGACGATCCACGAAGCGGAAATTGTTCGGTTTTAATGTATTGGCCTTTAGATCCAAATACAAAATTAACCGAGTATCATTGAGAAGGTAGTGTTCAGTGTTGTACGGCATAAACCATAGAGATTAGTACTTTTAAAACGTTTGTTTTCAAGGTGTTTTTATTTAAAAAATGTATCGTGCGTAATTTAATGCCTACAAGGTCAAAAAAGACCTTGTAGGAGAACCAGAATCCTGCAAGGTCTTTTTTGACCTTGTAGGTATGTTTTTAAATCCTCCATTTATTTAAAAAATATTAATATGTATCAACTCTCTAATAATCAAAAATTAAATAACACAATATAACTCGGTTTCGGCTCCCCTTTGAGAGGGGCTGGGGGTGAGAAAATTTCAATAAAAATGATATTCAAATCTATAAATCCGTTTACACAAGCTGTACTGGCAGAGCATGAAGTATTAACCAATGCTCAGTTGACTCAAAAACTGCAATTATCGGAATCAGCATTCAAGAATTGGCGTACTACGACTTTTCAAGAAAGAGCGGATAAAATGAAAAAATTGGCAGACATCCTAAGAGCCAATAAAGAGGAACTGGGATTGCTTATTAGCAATGAAATGGGTAAAATTCTTCCCGAAGGAATTGCCGAAGTCGAAAAATCGGCAGGAAACTGTGATTTCTATGCGGAGAATGCCGAGAAAATGCTGAAAGAGGAGTATTATGATACGCCTTTCAAGAGTATGTCGGTTTACGATCCGTCAGGTGCTGTTTTCGCAATTATGCCTTGGAACTATCCTTTTTGGCAAGTCTTGCGTTATGCAGCACCAGCAATTATGGCGGGAAATGTTACGCTTTTAAAACACGCTCCAAATGTAATTGGTTGTGCCAAAGCCATCGAAAATGCATTTTTGGAAGCTGGTTTCCCTGAAGGTGTTTTTCAGCAAATCAATATTGATATTCCACAAGTAGAAAGCGTAATAGCAGCTGATATTGTACATGGAATTACCTTAACGGGTAGTGAAATGGCAGGATCTTCGGTTGCAGCATTGGCAGGGAAGCACATCAAAAAATCGGTAATGGAGTTGGGAGGATCAGATGCTTTTATCGTTTTGAATGATGCCAATCTAGAAAAAGCCGCAACGGTAGCTACACAATCCAGAATGCTCAACGCGGGTCAGGCCTGTATTTGTGCCAAACGTTTTATCGTTACCGAAAAAGTGGCCGATGAGTTTGCTGCTCTTTTTGCTAATAAAGTTGCTGCTTTGCAACAAGGAAATCCATTACAAAACGGAATTCATATGGGACCTTTGGCGAGAATCGATTTGGCCGAAAAGTTAAGCTATCAATTGGAACATTCCTTAAAACAAGGGGCTAAAATGGTAGTGGGAGGAGAGCGCGATCACTGTAATTTTCAACCCACATTAATTGATTTTGTAGCTACCAATAATATTGCTTTTCAGGAAGAGACTTTCGGGCCATTGGCGACTATTATAAGAGCCAAAGACGAAAATGATGCCATTGTGATTGCCAACAATCATCGCTATGGTCTGGCTTCGGCAATTTGGACAGAAGACAGAGAACGGGCTTACTCATTGGCAAGAAGAATCGAAGCAGGAAATGTTTTTGTCAATTCCTTGGTGCGATCAGATTCTAGAATTCCTTTTGGAGGAACCAAAAAATCGGGTTATGGAAGAGAATTATCCGAAATAGGAATCAAAGAATTTATGAATATGAAGTCGTTGATTATTGAGTGATGCTATTGTGGAAATAATTCCTATTTTGAAAATACATAGTTTTTTATTGCATTAATTTTATAAGTAAATAATTTAGATGGAAGATAAAATACAAGCATTCAGACAGCCAATGGTTACCGCTACAGGGATAATTTTGGGTTTTATACTGAATTTTGCATCCAGTTTTGTAAAAACAGACACTCAGATGAGTGATTCTTTTGGGTATCTTATTTGGATTTGTATTTTAGTAGGCATAGGATGTTTGATTATTGTTTTGAGTCGAATTTTGCGAATGGATTACCCAAGAGATCGCAGCGAAAATTATTATAATAGAACACTTCGATATTTTATTTTCGGAGTTAGTATTGCTTTTGTAGGTGTACTTATTGATATGTTTGGGAGTTTCCTAATAGAATGATTCTCCTTTTTTTGAATATTAGCCAATCCAAAATACTATGAGAAATCCAAAATCAATCGTACTTAAGAATATCCTTTTGAATTTTAAAGCAGCTCAATTTTCGAATGAAAATCCAGAAATTGAAGTGGAGAAAATTATAGCGTTCAAAAATGCAGACGCTGTAACCAGAAGGAAATTTGTGGGAGATATTGCGAAATTTAGTTTGTTGACTGGGATTATTGGAACGTCTGTAACGAGTTGCAAAAAAGAAGAAAAACCTACAAGGACGTTTATTTCTGATGATGGTGAGGGAGTTGGTATAGCAAATGATAAAAAAGTCGTGATTATAGGTGCTGGAATGGCAGGTTTGAATGCTGCATATCAATTGAATAAAGCAGGAATAAAAGCAAAGGTGTATGAAGGAAGCAATCGTCTGGGCGGTCGAATTTTGACTCACTACAATGATGCTTTGCAAATGGGAATTCATCCCGAATTTGGAGGGGATTTTATAGATTCCAATCACGAAGATATGATTGCTTTGGCAAAAGAATTTAATTTGGAATTAATAGATATGTATGCCGAATCGAAAACGGCAAATTTAAAACATGAAACTTTCTTTTTTGATGGAAGACATATTAAGGAAAAGGAAATCATAACCGAATTTAAGAAAATAGCACCGAAACTCCTCAAGGATGCAAAGAGTCTAGGAGAAAATTATGACACACCAGCCGCTTTGGTTTTGGATAAAATGACCTTAGAAGAATACATAAAATCGTTGGCTTGTACCCAATGGCTAAAAGATATTTTGACGGCTGCCTATTTGGCCGAATTTGGTTTAGATACTTCTGAGCAATCGGCTATCAATTTGCTCGATATTATTGATACCGATACTTCGAAAGGATTTAAAATATTTGGTGATAGCGACGAAAAATACAGAATAAAAGAAGGAAATTCTAAACTTATTGAGCGTTTGGCAGAAAAGCTCGTGGGCTCGATTGTCCTGCAATCGATGTTGATATCAATTACAAACAAGGATGGAAAATATACTTTATCCTTTAAAGATAAAGAAGATGTTCAGGCAGATTATGTCATTATTACAATCCCGTTTACCATGCTTCGCAATGTAAAAGTGGATTTGACAGAGATGACTCCTGAAAAAAGGAATTCAATCCAGGAATTAGGTTACGGACAGAATAATAAATTGTTTTTGGGTTACGAAAATCGACCTTGGCGAGAAGGGAAAAATAAATTTTATGGGTATTTATTTCACAAAGATATTCATGACGGTTGGGATTCTAGCAGTATCAAAAGCGTAGCAAGTAATAAAGGAGTGTATTGT
>JAYVGE010000310.1:0-3150 GCA_043772515.1 Flavobacterium sp.
TGTTGTCCAATCCATAATAGGGCACTTTCAAACTTTCGTAATTGGCTTTTACAACTGCAAGTGCCGATTTATACTTTGTTTCGTAATCTACTTTAGCACCGCTAAAACTATCACCCGCTTTTTCTATTCGTCTTGGATCGGCTCCGTAACTTTCGAAGTCGCCAAGCTTGCTTACAATACGTTGACTTCCGATATAGAAATGTTTCGTATATCTTCCTCCACTTTGGGTCACAAGATATGGATTTACGTATAATGTAAAATTGTCCGTAGCCGTTTTGCCTCCTGCGAAAACGCTATTTACAAAAATACCTTGTCCGCCGCCCGAGAGTTTGCTCACTCGCTCGCCACCTGCATCATACGTATAACTGCTCACGTAGCCGTTTACGCTTATGGCTCCCAATCGGTTCTCCTCATCCCAAAGCATGGTTTTTTCTAGGGCTTTGTCAGTTACTTTTCCGTCATTCTTCACCTCTTGGGTGTTAATGTAAATCATGTTGCCGTTGGCATCATATACATATTTGTTGTCTTTTACCTTGTTTACCTTTACATCTGTGTTTTTGGTGCGGTGGGTTGTTCGATTGCAGAACTCTTTGCATCTGCCGAAGAAATAAAAGACATACATTCGCACGATAAAAGTTTAATGGAAAAATTGACCCTTATAGAAACTTTGTCCGAAGAAGAAAAACAAACCTTGTTTAATATTCTTGATGCTTTTGTTTCCAAGAAAAAATATAAAGACACTCTTTCAGGTTTACTGAAAGATGTAAAATAATCAATATAAAATTAAGTATAATGGAAATTCTAAACGATTTTTTAAAGATTGTAGGTTTTGTAAAGTTTATTAAAAGTGCCTATAAAGAGATTCTAAACATTCGTAAAAATCCTAATAAAGCGAGAAAAAAGCTAAACAATTATTTTTATCATAGAAATTCTATAAATATTATTTTTTGGTTTTTTCTAGTTTCTAGTTTAGTTCTGTTGATCCATAATTTTTTAGATTTTGCATTAATATGGATGAAGTTTGGACTTTTAATGAAAGGATTTTATTTAGGATTTGCTTACTTTTTAGTGTCTACTTTTGTTCCAATTGGTTTTTTTCATCTAATCTATAAAGAACACATTAGAGAAGTTAAACGAATGAATCCCTTTTTACGTAAAGTATAAAACGTTGCCATATTATAAAACCCGCACTTCACCCCACAACAAAAAAACCTCGCCATAGCCTGACGAGGTTTTTTTATTGCCGTTTTAACTGCTTAACTTTGTGGGCACGAGCCAGAGGCATCGCGGTAGCACCTGTATTACCTAATGCCCGCACCAGCTGGGGGATTGCAAATCCGTCTTTCGTACGCAAGAAAATCTACATATCCGAGCCATCGGGTTTTTCTCTAGGGCTTTGTCGGTTACTTTACCATCGTTTTTAACTTCCTGGGTTATTTACAATCAACGACATCATATTTGTAATGATTGCCCCAATGCTTATTATCCATATCTGCTACACTATAAGTTTGAAAATTATATAACTTTTCTCCAGGGGGAAAATCTGATTTATGATATTTAAAACTTTCACTAGTAATAACTTTATCAAACAATAAATTATTACTCCAAAAGTCTTTATCACCTAAATTTGTTCTATGTTTTTTACCCCAAGCACCCTCTGTTTTTGCCAAACAATTAAAGTATTTTTCTTTAATAATTTTTAAAGGAATTTCATAATTGGGATAGCCAATTTGTTCAAATAATCTTATCGGATATAGAACAAATGATTCTTCTGTTGTTTTTCGTAATCCAATGAAACACATTGATGTAAATTCTCTTCCCTTTTGACTCTTTTCTATGTCATTCTGTTTAAAGTCTTCTTTTACACCTATAAATATAACCGCTATCAATTGATTAGGACTGTAAAAAATATCATCAACAAGTAATTCAATGTTTTCTTTTGTAGGAGATGTTAGCTTTATATATCCTAAATTGTCATTCGCATAATAACATCCCCAAGGATCAAAAAGATTGCCTTCATCGATTTTAGTAGGATTGAGTCTAAAATACTCTACATTGGCAATGTAGCATTCCTTAATTTGTTCCTTGTCTTTATTATATAAAACCGTGTCCGTAATTTTTGGAAATACTGGCTGTACCGTTACCTTATTACAAACTAAATCTTGTTTACTATAACAGGCAATCACTAAAGTTAAAACGCCTATTAGATAGATTAAATTTCTCATCTTAATTAGGGTTTTGTTGATACTGTACTCTAATCTTTTTATTCGCTGGAGCTGGTTGTGCTGTTGATGGTAATCCTAGCTTTACATTTTTATTTAATTCTTGTTGTGTAAAACTATCCACCGAGTGTTCCGATACCCCACCAGTATCACTGTTTTGTCTTGTTTCGTGAAAATTAGCATCACTTACTCCATTAATTCTAGAAACACCTGCCACACCATCGTTTGTATGTCCAACTTGTTCATTTAAGGGTATTGATTTATCAGCTTCAAGCGATGAACCCTGAAAAGATGCTAAATCTAAAACTCTTTCTATTCGAGGGTCAATTCCGTGTTTTTTTGCCCATTTCTTTAAGCCTTGGACAAATCCTTTTCCAAAAGCACTTCCCATACTATGTGTAGCTATTTTTATAGTTTCTCCTTCGGCTAAATTACTATATATAGCATTTGCACTGTTATATCCTTGACTTTTACCCTCTCTTCTTCTGTTTCCTGAAAATAGATTACTGCCAAACATAGATAACCCACCAGTAATTGGGGCAATCCAAGCTGTTCCAACTGTATTTACCCAACCTCCCATTGCTCCATCATAATACCTTGCATTATAATCCCCAAATCGATTTGCTATTCTTTGGTCTAGTCCATTCCAATAACTTTGATTGCCACCAGCTCCACCGTGCTGACCATTAATAAATATGACAACACGACCATCAGGGTCAATTGCATTAATCGGATTATTAAGGCAATAATTATAAGGCGAAAACGAAGGATACTTCTCCGCCAGCGGATCCACACTCAACCACAAACTTACCTTACTATCATAATACCTAGCTCCAAAATAAGAGAGACCTGTTTCGCGATCGAGTTCTTTTCCGGTAAACAGGTACGGTGTGTTCCATTTGGCATTTTTCTCTTCAAGGAACAATTC
>JAYVGE010000311.1:0-7687 GCA_043772515.1 Flavobacterium sp.
TCAGACCCGAGTATTACGGGCACCATTCAAAAGGAATCGTATGTAAATGTAGATTTTGGGGCTTCTTATAATTACTTAAATATGTATGTTCATGCTACAGTAAAAAATGCTTTGGAAACCAGACGTACTATTTATACCGAATTTGAAAGTACCAATTTAAGAAAATACCTTGTGAGTGGAGGGTATGTATTTGGTAACAAAAGTAATTTATTGTGGGAACCGTCCATTTTATTTCAGTTAACAGAAAAGACAAAAGAAAAAGCAATTGATTTAAATTTGAAAGTATATAAAAGTCTAGACTTCGGAAAGATATGGGGAGGCTTGTCCTATCGCAGAAGTTTTGACGCTACACAATATGTTGGTGACAATGGGATTAGTCAGCAAAAACTGCAATACATAACTCCTATTGTTGGGGTGAATTATAATAATTTTATGTTCGCTTATACCTACTCTCATATTTCGGGTGCTGTGACATTTGATAGTGGTGGCTACCATCAAATTACTTTGGGTATGAATTTGTTTTGTAAAAAGGAGAAGTACGATTGCAACTGTCCTGCTATAAATTAGGTTGAGATTATTATTATTATTATTATTAAAAGTGGTATTCTAAAATAAACAGCATTTAATTTTACCATATTAAGAACCAATGTCGTTTCCTTAACGAATGAGTATAAATAACTTCCTTAAGGGAACGACTATTGATATAAGAAATATAAGGTCATTTAAGCTAGATGAAAAGTAATAATTTATCTGTTTTTTTATTTTTTACAGTATAGGTTTTTTTTTACAATACATACGATTTGGTTGAGAATATTTATTTAATAAGGAATTTAGGTGTAAAAGGCTGTTTGTTATATAATTAAGCCTTAATAATTAAAGTATAAAGATGATTAAATCTGTTCAAGGGAAAAGTCCTTCAATACCTGAGGATTGTTATGTAGCAGAGAATGCTACAATTATAGGTGATGTAACTTTTGGGGCCGAGTGTAGTGTTTGGTTTAATGCCGTTATTAGAGGAGATGTAAATTTTATTACTTTTGGCAATAAAGTAAATATTCAAGACGGAGCCGTTGTGCATTGCACTTATCAAAAACATCCAACCATAATTGGGAGTAATGTTTCTATTGGTCACAATGCAATTGTTCATGGTTGCACAATTAAGGACAATGTGCTAATTGGTATGGGGGCTATTGTAATGGATAATTGTACTATCGAAAGCAATTCAATTATTGCAGCAGGTGCCGTGATTACTCAGAACACAATTGTCGAATCGGGAACGATTTGGGCTGGAGTTCCTGCCAAAAAAGTAAAAGATATTGATCAGTCTAATTTTTCGGGCGAAATTGAACGTATTTCTAATAATTATGTTATGTATTCGAGTTGGTTTAAGGAAGACGATAAGTAAAGGTTTTAAAATAAAGTGTCTAAAATTTGACGAAGTTATTTTGATCTTGCGAGGAACGTGGCAATCAAGACGAAATCCTTTAAGGCAAGGACGGGCGAACAGAAGTGTTAGCTGTAAATAGCTGGGCTATTACTGATTTTTTTAATAAATTGTTTTACTTCGTTCCTCAACTTCTCGCAAGGACAAAAGAACAAGGGAAAACGAAGTTCATGACACTCCTATGAAAATAGAAACATAGAGAAGTAATTACAGGTTTTATTTTGAAATATTTACAAGCTATAGTTTCTAAAAATCTTTTTCTGTAACCTTGTATTTGTTCCCTAAAATTTCGGCTAATACTCTTGGGTTGCCATTAGTGTAGAAAATTGAATTAGCGTTTTGCGAATCCGAAAAACCTGTTTTTTCTTTCAATACATTTAGAGTTTGTTTGGCTACTGCTTCTCCAGAATCTATTATGTGAATATTTGAAGGGAGTATTTTTTTTATTTGAGGGATTAGATATGGGTAATGACTACAACCCAAAACCAAATAATCAATATTGGCTGCTATCATAGGTGTTAGGTATTCCTGAAGAAGTTGTGTCATTTCTGGCGAATTGATTTTGCCTTCTTCAATAAGTTGTACTAACCCATGTCCTACCTGTTCTATAATTTTTGTTTCCTGGTATTTTTCTGTGGTCTTATTAAAAAGGGCACTATTCAAGGTTCCTTGTGTTGCAAGGATTCCTATAATTTGTGTTTTAGAATGTGTAACAGCTGGTTTGATGGCGGGTTCTATTCCGATAAACGGAATGCTATATTTTGCTCTCAATTCTTGAATAGCGTTTGTTGTAGCGGTGTTACAAGCAACAACAATTATCTTGCATCCCATAGCAATCAGATAATCAGTGTTTTTGATGCTTAAAGCAATGATTTCTGCTTTTGATTTTTGACCATAAGGAGCATTCAGGCTATCTGCCAAATAAATGGTGCTCTCGTTAGGTAGTAAAGTATGAATGGCAGACCAGATGGAAGTTCCTCCAATACCAGAGTCAAAGACTCCTATAGGTTCGTTGTTGCGCATAAATGATGATATTAAGTGCCTATGGTTTAAATATACCGAAATTTTAGTTTAAAGCAAAAAAAAACTGCTCAATCCCATTTTGGACGAGCAGTTTCAATAAATGCTAAGGTTTGTATTTGCCTAGAAACCTAAATCTTTTTTTACATCTGCAGTCAAGTTCGGACCATCAGCAAGTAAAAGAGTAGAACCGTCTAATACATATTGAAATCCTTTTGCTTTACCAACTTTTTGGATCGAAGCTCTCACTTTTTCCATTAATGGTTTTACGATGTCAGATTCTTTTTGTTGCAATTCTTTTTGAGCATTGTCTCTGTAATCTGTAATTCTTTTTTGCATTTCTTGAACTTCTTTAGAACGTTCTAAGTTTATCGCTTCTGTTGCAGTTGCAGATTCTGCTTCGTATTTTTTAAGTTTGTCTTGGTACTCTGTTACCATTTTTTTGTATTCGGTGTCATATGTTCCGCTCAATTTTTCAAGTTGTTTTTGAGCATCTAGCATTGCGGGCATTTTCGACATAATTTCGCTTACGTCAACATGGGCTGTTTTTGCTTGAGCATTTGTGATTTGGGTTGCACCTATAAAAAGTATTGCAGCAATTAGTAAAGTTTTGAATTGTTTCATCGTTTTTAAAATATTAATTAATTATTGGTTTTATTGTCTATTATTTTTTGTTGGTTTGCCTTTTTTGTGGCCTCTCGTTCTTCGAGTATTTTTTTTCTTCTTTCTTCCAATGCTTTTTTACGTTCTTCTATTATTTTTTGGCGATCCTCAATGGTTTTTGCCTTCTCTTCTATTTGTTTTTGTCTCGCTTCTTCTGCAGCCGTTTTTGTGCTGTTGTCGGGAGTTGTCGGGGTTGGTTTCGTATCCTCTTTTTTATCTAAGGCAGAAACCGTGCCGTTTTTTTTAGCCTCTCTTGCTGCTTGAAGTTCTTTTTTTCTTTCTTCGTAAGCTGCTTTTGCTTGTTCTTGTATTAGTTTTCTATCGGCGATAACTTTTTCTCTGACCGATTTTTTCTCTTCCAAAGCTTTTTTTCGGTCTGCCAAAACAGGGTTTTCATCTGTTTCGTCTTCTTTGTTTTCTTTTGCTTCCTGTTCTTTTAGCTGTTTTTTTGTTAACTGTTCCCTTTTTTCGGTTCGATTTAATACTCTTAGTACTTGATCGCTGATGTCAAATCGTTTTGAGGCAAATAATACGGTCAAGTTCGATGATTTATCAATAATAAAATCGTATTTTCTTGCTTCTGCAATGTCTTGAACTGCCGTAAAAACTTGGTCTTGTATTGGTTTTGCCAAATCGGCTTTTTGAATCATCAAATCGCCATTGGGACCAAATCTCTTTTGTTGGTAATCCAACATTTGTGTATTCTGAAACTTAATTTCTGTCTCTCTTTCATCAATTAATTCATGAGTCAATAAAGGTTTTTCTGCCTTTAGCGCTTCTTCCAATTTATTAATGTCAATTTTTTTTGCTTCTATTTCTTGCTTCCATTTCTGGGCTTTTTGTTCCAATTGGGACTTGGCTTCGGTATAATCGGGTACATTTTGCAAAATGTATTCCATATCGATATAACCTACTTTGGTGCCTTTAGTTTGCGATTGGCTAGTGTTTGCTAGATTCAATGCTAAAAATAGAAATAAAAATTGTTTTTTCATAATAGTATTTGATTAGAAAAAATTTATGCCAATTTTTTTAAAATTGTTGTCCAATTATAAAATGGGGTTTCCATCCACTTGGGTTTGTTTGTCCAGGTAAGGTATCAAAACCATAACCGAAATCAATACCTAACAATCCAAAGGCAGGCATGAATACACGTAAGCCAACACCAGCAGATCTCTTTAAGTCGAATGGATTATAACTCTTAAAATCGGGATAGGAAGAACCGGCTTCCATAAATGTCAATGCATATATCGATGCCGAGGATGCCAAAGTTATAGGATAACGCAATTCCATAGAAAATTTGTTATAGACTGTGGCTCCTATTTGCTCTCCTCTATTGTTTACTGGAGTCAGTGAGTTGTTGTCATATCCTCTTAGTTGTACGGTTTCTCTTCCGTCCATAGAGTAATTGGCCATTCCGTCTCCGCCTACATAAAAGCGTTCAAAAGGAACAACCCCACGGTCTTTGTTATATGCTCCCAAAAATCCAAATTCCGACAATGTTTTAAGAACTAGTTTTCCGTAAATTTTGGTGTACCAGTCGGCTTTAAATTTTATTTTATAAAATTCTAACCAATTGTATTTTTGTTGGTCTACCTTAGATTGGTCTGCTGCTGCATCTTGGTAGTTGGTAACTTTGTTTGGGTTTGTGTAAGCTCCTTGTGCATACTGTACGGGTACAGATTCTACATAGTCTCCTGTGTTTACCATGCTTCCATTCGCTCCTATGTAAGAAGCCCCAGCAACACCATCATAACGGTACTTGTTTTCTTCTTTGTCTCCCAATGTTTTATAATTGATTCCGTTGAATAAGGAATAGGGAGGTGTCATTTTTGCCGAAATACTAAACTCAGAACCATACGTTGGGAAAATCGGATTTACTCCTTTACTACTTCTGGTTAGGCCTATTGTGTACGATAAGTTTCTAGAGGCTCCATTTCCGAAGGTAAATAATCCGGTGTTGTAATTGTGTAAGTCGTAATGTTGGTAACTTACGGATTGTGATAATACGAAGAAATCATCGGGTACTGTTAGTCTTTTTGCTAGACCAACAGACAACGTTAGAATATTAAAACTTTTCGATTTGTCTGCTTTTCTTGTCTGAAAATCATTTAGAAATTGTTGGCTATACGAGATTGAACTGCTAAATTGTACTGGTTTTTTTCTGCCAAACCAAGGTTCTGAAAACGATACACTATACGTTTGAAAGTAGGTGCTTCCTTGTAAACGGAGTGATACTTTTTGACCATCTCCCATTGGTAATGGCTTGTAGGCTTCCTTTTTGAAAAGATTCTTAGCAGAAAAGTTGTTAAAGGATAGTCCCAAAGTACCAATAAATCCGCCTCCTCCATAACCACCTTGTAGTTCTATTTGGCTTGCCCCTTTTTCGACAAGAGAATACTCGATGTCTACAGTTCCTGCTCCAGAATCTACATGTTTAAAACCGGGATTTATTTTTTCAGGGTCAAAAAAACCGAGTTGTCCTATTTCACGGATGGTTCTTACCAGTTCCTCTTTGCTGTATTTATCGCCTGGTTTTGTTCTTAATTCTCTATAAATAACATGATCGTTTGTTTTGTCGTTTCCAATTACCGTAATTTTATTGAAATAGGCTATCGGTCCTTCGGTAACGCGAATTTCGAAATCGATTGTATTTTCTGCTGTTTTTACCTCGACAGCATTGATGTTCGAAAACAAGTATCCATTATTTTGATATAAGTTGGTAATGTCTTCTCCGTCTGGTTTCGATTTGTCTGCAATTCTTTTCTCGAGAAGAACACCGTTGTAAGTATCTCCTTTCTTGATCCCTAATAGTCTACCAAGTCCTTGGTCTGTGTACACCGTGTTTCCTAGGAATTTGATGTCTCCAAAGTAATATTTTTGACCTTCTTCGATGTTTATTTTAATAGCCAAAGTGTTACTTTCTTTTTTGTAAGTAACAGAGTCAGAAAGTATTCTGGCATCACGATAGCCTTTTTCTTTGTAGGTTTCAATTATTTTTTCTAAATCGGTTTTGTACTTGTCTTTTACGAATTTAGATTTCTTCAAAATACGAAAGATGTATTTCTCTTTCGTCTCTTTCATTGCCTTGGCAAGTGTTTTGTCCGAAAGTTTTTCGTTACCAATAAAGTCAATGTCTGAGATTTTTATTTTTTCTCCTTTGTCTACATTTACAAGCAAGTTGACATGGTTGGTGTCTGTAGTGTCTTTGCTGGTATTAATATTTACTTTGGTGTTGTAATACCCATCTTTTTTGTAATTGTTTTCGATGTAATTTTTTGTCGTAGTAATTAAGTTTTCGTTTACAATCTTTCCTTTGGTAAGTCCGTTGTCTTTGGTAAAACTTTCTGTTTTACTTTTTGTTACGCCTACGAATTTTACCTGACTTATTTTTGGTAATTCAACTAGGTTCAAGTCCAGATAGACGCTGTCTTTTTCTATGTGATTGATGTAAAATGAGATTTCGTCAAAAAGCCCTAACTTACCTAGCTTCTTTATCGCATTACTTATTTCTTCGCCAGGAATTGTAATTTCCTGCCCTTTTTCTAATCCTGTAAAGGTTACCACGGTCTGGTCATTATAACTTGTTTTAGTTGTAATGGCTACGTTTGCTAAAATATATTTTTTCCCTTGGTCAAAAGGAACTCTATCTTGAGCTTTAATTTGTGAAAAACTTCCAAAAATCAAAAGGGTAATTACTGTTTTTATGCTTTTATTTAACACTAAAAAATTATTTAATTTGTTCACTTGTTTTTCCAAATCTACGTTCTCTTTTTTGATAACTAAGGATAGCCTCATATAAATCTTGTTCTTTAAAGTCCGGCCACAATACATCGGTAAAATACAATTCTGCATAGGCAATTTGCCAAAGCAAGAAATTACTTATTCTATGTTCTCCGCTTGTTCTAATTAATAAATCGACATCGGGTAAATTATGTGTGTAAAGATGCTCATTTATAATTGAATCGTCAATAGCGTCTATTGAAATTATATTATTTTTAACTTTTTTGCTGATGTTTCTCACAAGATTTACGATTTCTTCTCTTGATCCGTAGCTTAAAGCCAAGGTTAATGTCATTGCAGTGTTGTCCTTGGTTTTGTTTATTACATCTAATAATTCTTTTTGTGCCGATTTTGGTAATTTTTCTAGATTACCAATAGCATTGAGTTTGATGTTATTTTCTTGTAATGTTGTAAGTTCTTTTTTAAGTGCGTTAATCAGTACACGCATCAACGTTTCTACTTCTAGTTTGGGTCTGTTCCAGTTTTCGGTCGAAAAGGCATACAATGTTAAGCATTCGATACCTAATCTTCCGCTGGCTTCAATTATTTTTTTTACAGATTTTGTTCCGCTTTCGTGCCCCAAAGTTCTTAGAAAACCTTTTTGTTTCGCCCAACGTCCATTTCCATCCATAATGATGGCCAAATGTTTGGGTAAGTTTGTTAAATCGATATTTTCTAGTAAATTCATTTTATTCTTCTGCACAATAGCATGGTTTGTTTCCAAAGGTATACGATAATGTTACTCCTGAAAAAACATACCAGTCATTATTATTTATATTT
>JAYVGE010000312.1:0-7673 GCA_043772515.1 Flavobacterium sp.
TGAAGACCTCGTTGCTTTTATAACACAACTTTGGACATTAATTTTAATTGGAATTGGAGGTTGGTTAGTTTACAAAAAATACGTAAGAAAATAGCTTTAAATCATTTAAGGAGTAATACTTTTTTTTGTAACCTAAATTAATTATATTTGATATGAAAATAAATTCAAGTCATTCACATTTAAAAGATTAGATACTTGTTTTTTTCGTCTATTTGCTATTGCTTTATAATAAATCCTAAAAAAAGGGAAATTTATTTTTTTTGAGTAAAGAATTTTATTCAGTTGTTTTTCTATCAAGATATAGCATATAATTTGATTATTAACCTCAAAAATATTTTATTATGAAACTCGCCACTATTATTATTCAAACATTAATCGGTCTATTACTCCTTTATGCATCTATCAGTTTCTTTCTGAACTTAACACCCGATTTGGCTAGTACAGGAGATTTTAAAGCTTTTCAGGTTGGTTTAATCGCTTCTGTTTACTTAATGCCTTTGGTAAAAATACTTGAATTCTTATGCGGATTAGCATTTCTAACAGGACGTTATGTAACCTTAGCCAATATTATAATTTTACCCGTTACCATAAATATTTTTTTTGTAAATTTTTTCTTGTATCCAGAAGGAATTCCCGTTGCCATACTTATCTTTTTAGGCAACCTATTTTTAATTTATAGATATTGGAACAATTACAAAAGCTTGTTTGTGGCGAAGTAATTTTTCATAAAAACAAAAACCCGCTCATTAGAACGGGTTTAGTTTTTTTTTAACGAAAATTCAATCGCTTTTATTCCTTAACAGACCCTTTGTATTAGATATGCAATGCTCTATTATCTGTAGCCGCCAATGCAGCTTCTTTTATCGCTTCTGCAAAAGTAGGATGTGCGTGTGACATTCTCGAAATATCTTCGGCAGAGGCTCTAAATTCCATTGCAGTTACTGCTTCGGCAATCAAATCGGCTGTACGAGCTCCGATCATATGAACACCTAAAACTTCATCTGTTTTTGCATCGGCAAGAATCTTTACAAATCCGTCTAAATCCCCACTTGCGCGAGAACGCCCCAATGCCTTAAATGGAAAACTACCCGATTTGAATTCGACTCCAGACGCTTTCAATTGTTCCTCTGTTTGCCCTACAGCAGCTACTTCTGGCCACGTATAAACCACACCTGGAATCAAGTTATAGTCAATATGTGGTTTTTGTCCCGCCAAGATTTCAGCAACCATTGTTCCTTCTTCTTCGGCTTTGTGAGCCAACATCGCTCCACGAACCACATCTCCGATAGCATAAATATTCGACACATTAGTTTGCAAATGATCGTTTACTTCTACCATTCCTCTATCCGAAATTTTCACTCCCGCGTTATCAGCATTCAAACCATCTGTATAAGGACGACGACCCACCGAAACCAATGAATAATCCCCTTCTAGTGTAATCGTCTCCCCTTTTGCATTTTCTGCCTGAACAACAACAACATCGCCATTTCTTTCTACCGCTTTTACTTTGTGAGAAACGTAGAATTTCATACCCTGTTTTTTCAAAACTTTTGTCAATTCTTTAGACAAGGAACCATCCATTCCTGGAATAATTCTATCCATATATTCTACTACAGAAACTTGCGCTCCTAGACGTAAATAAACTTGACCCAACTCGATACCTATAACTCCACCACCAATAATTACCAAATGTTTAGGTACTTCTTTAAGGCTTAAGGCTTCGGTAGATGTAATTATTCTTTCTTTATCTATTTTAATAAAAGGCAAAGAAGAAGGTTTTGAACCTGTAGCAATAATAATATTTTTTCCCTCGATAGTTTCCGAAGTTCCATCGGCTTTTGCAATAGCGACATGAGTAGCATCTACAAATGAACCCAAACCATTAAAAACAGTTACTTTATTTTTATCCATTAAGTAATTGATTCCGCCAGATGTTTGGTCTACAATTCCTTGTTTACGGGCAATCATTTTCTCTAAATTCAATTTTACTTCTCCAGAAACTTCGATTCCGTGATCTGCAAAATGCTTAATTTCGGCATAGTGATGTGAGGATGACAATAATGCTTTTGAAGGAATACAACCGACATTAAGGCAAGTTCCGCCAAGTGTAGCATATTTCTCGATGATTGCTGTTTTGAAACCTAATTGTGCGCAACGAATTGCCGATACATATCCGCCTGGACCTGAACCTATAATGACTACGTCAAATGAACTCATAGTATATTTTTTTTAGTTTTTGTGATGCAAAATTAATCAATTCAAACACGAATTACACTAATTTTAATGATTTTATGGTTAAAATTTTAGCTTTTTTTATGTGATTTCTGTAGATACAAAAAATCTATACTCGCTTCATTTGAAGTTAATTCCTGAACCTCGACAACTATTGCGTTTTTTACCTCTATAATCACAAAAAAAGACATAAAAAAACCGTCTCTTTCCAGCGAATGAGACGGTTTTTTGAATTGCAATTTTAATTACTCAATCGTATTCAATTTACTGTTATTTCGACTGAAACCAAAATAGATTACTAAACCAACTAACAACCAAACAAAGAAATAAATCCAGTTCCAAACACTGAGTTCCGCCATCATATACAAACAACAGATAAGCCCCATTAATGGAATTAATGATAAATTTTCCTTAAAAGACCAAACACACAATCCGATTAAGGTAATGAGAAAAATCCACATTGGTATTTTGTGTTTAAACAATCCAAATCCGCTTTCATATTTTACCGATTCTGCAACTGGTAAACCTGCAATTACAGTAGCATATTGAGTATCGTCTTGTTGAAATTGACTTAATAAACTCTCAATATCCGATGTTTCTGCTTTGGTCTTTTTAGTGTCAACACTTACTAAATAATCATATACTTTTTTTGTTTCTTCTTTGTTTAGCGAAGTAATTATTGCCTCAGAACTATTAATTTGAGTTGCGTTGGTAATAAAATCTATCGATGCTTTTTTATTGTATTGAAAAGCATAGACAAGACCTACTAACAATAGAACTGGCATGATAAATTTGGAATTCACATACGGTGTTTTAAATTTGCCTCTTGGAATATCCTTCTTGTTTTGCAAAACAAGAACACCAGCGCAAACCAATACAAAGGCAAAAAGAGTTCCTATACTGCATAAATCCGTAACCATTGTTAGATTGAGAAACAAAGCAGGAACCGCCACTACAAATCCAGTAACAATGGTTGCATAAGAAGGAGTTTTATATTTGGGATGTACTTTGGAGAAACGTTTTGGCAATAAGCCATCACGACTCATACTCATCCAAATACGAGGTTGCCCCATTTGAAAAACCAACAAAACACTTGCCATAGCAACCACTGCACTTACAGCAATAATTCCTGACATCCATTTTAAATCTAGTTTTTGAAACACAAAAGCCAAAGGATCTCCTACATTCAATTCTTTATAACTAACCATTCCAGTAAGTACCAAAGCAATGGCTATGTACAAAATAGTACAAATAATAATTGCCCACATCATCCCTTTTGGCAAATCGCGTTGCGGATCTTTGCACTCTTCGGCTGTTGTAGAAATGGCATCAAAACCAATGTAAGCAAAAAACACGGCCGAAACTCCTTTCAAAACTCCAGAGACTCCATTTGGAGCAAAAGGATGCCAATTGTCGGTATCCACATAAAAAATCCCCACTGCAATAACCAAAAGGACAATACATAATTTTACGACAACCATAATATTACTCGCATTACGAGATTCTTTCATACCGCGATAAATTAATGCTGTAATCAAAACAATAATCAACAAAGCAGGAAGATCGGCAACAAAATGAAACGAACCAATTACCGGAGCCGTTGTCCAGGCTGTATAAGCATCTTGCATGGCGACGCTCAAATTCTCAAAAGATTTTCCTCCTTGCATAAGTGCAGTGGCATTGTCAAAACCATTTGAAGCCGTCAAGTAATCCATCTGAACCCATTGTGGCAAATGCAAACCACCACTTTCGAGCAATCCCGTAAAGTAATCGCTCCACGATATAGCGACCGTAATATTCCCAACAGAATATTCCATTATTAATGCCCAACCTATAATCCAGGCTATGATTTCTCCAAAAGCAACATAGGAATACGTATATGCACTTCCCGATACAGGTACCATCGAAGCAAATTCTGCGTAAGCAAAAGCAGCAAAACTACAAGCAATAGCTGTAAACAAGAAAAGAAATATTACTGCAGGACCACCATCGGCACTGGCTTTGCCAATAGTACTAAAAATACCTGCGCCAACAATTGCCGCAATACCAAAAGCAGTCAAATCTTTTGCGGTCAAGTGCTTACCCAAAGAATTATGTCCGTCGGCATTATTTTTTTCAACCTGTTTTAAAATGTCTTGAACCGTTTTTTTTCTAAATAAAGTTGAAAATTTCATATGTTACTATTTATTATTTTTTTGTTGATCTTATGTAATTGCTTCACCTGTTCGCTATCTTTCAATACCATTATGATAAGAATTTTCAATTCGAATCTTTATCAAAGTTCCAAATTTTGACAAAGAGAAATGGTATGAAATCAATATTTTGGCTAAAGCTAATTAATATAATTTTCTATTCCTCGAGCTAAAGCAGAAGGCAATTAAACCCTAACGCAACCACATTGCGCTATCGCTCGAGGCCCATCCTCATTGATGTTTTATCTCATCGGTTACTATTTTATTGGTATACGATGATTTTCTCTCATACTCATTTCATGCATTTAATTTGCGATTTTAATTAATTTTTTTACAAAAAAAATACATTTATTTTGTAAATAATACAAATATATTCTAAAAACAAATATATAAAACAATTTTAATTTACGAATATTTATTTTGTATTTATTTTTTTAAGAGCAAATAATAATCAAATCTAAACTTTTTTAGTTAAAAAAAGTTAAATTAATCAAAAAAGTTCTGTTTTTGAATTAAATCAAACAACAACAATCTTTATTTTCTTAATAAAAAACAGCATTACTCAAAAACCAGCTGTATCGCAATAGCTTCTTTATCAGCATTTCACATTTATTTTTCACAGAAGAGATTTTAAAACAGTTACAGGATGTTGTGCTTTTCTGTTTGTTCCATCAAAAATTTGATGACGACAACTCGTACCTGCTGCCGCAATTAGGGTGGTTGCATTTGTAGTTCTAATTTTTGGGAACAAAGTATCTTCTCCCATTTGCATACTAATATCGTAATGTTCTGCTTCGTACCCAAAAGAACCTGCCATACCACAACAACCCGAATTATAGATCGTAACCGAACTATTCTTGGGTAGATTAAGCATTGCAAACGTAGCTTCAATGGTACTTAATGACTTTTGATGACAATGCCCATGAATTTTTATCTCTTTTTGAATATCTGAAAATTGTTCGGAATGAATTTTACCCGAAGTAATTTCTTTTTTAAAAAACTCTTCGATAGTCAAAACATTTTTAGCCAATTTTTCGGCAGCTGGTTTATCATTTGCCAATCGAATATACTCGTCTCTAAAGGTTAGTATTGCCGATGGTTCTATTCCTATCAAAGGAGTAACTTCGGAAATTAGATCTACAAAAACGGCCACATTTTTATTGGCAATAGCCTGTGCTTGTTCTAAAAACCCTTTGGATATAAAAGCTCTTCCGCTTTCTTCATGATCGACAACTACAACTTCATAACCCAATTTTGTTAGCAATTCATAGGCATCAATCCCTACCGTTACATCATAATAATTAGTAAATTCATCACAGAACAAATATACTTTACCATTAGCAAAAGAACGACTTTCTACTTTTACTTTATTGACTGCATACCATTGTCTAAAAGTTGCCGAAGCCAAAAAAGGCACTTCGCGTTGAGAAGCAATTCCCATACTCTTTTTTACAATCGGCTGGTTTAGAATAAAATTTGTAAACCTTGGCACAATACTACCTAATTTATTAAGTTTTGCATTATTGGCAAAAATTTTGTTCCGAATAGAAAATCCATTAACTTTTTGGTATTGGTACAAAAATTCCGATTTCAAAGCTGCCACATCTACATTACTCGGGCATTCGCTAGCACAAGCTTTGCAACTCACACACAATTCAAAAACTTCGTACAATTCCTTATGATTGAATTTATTGTCTTTTTGAGAATGCGTTAAATATTCCCGTAATGCATTGGCGCGAGCACGCGTGGTATCTTTTTCGTTGCGAGTCGCACGATAACTCGGGCACAAAGTACCTCCTGCCGAGGGCAATTTTCTGCAATCGCCAGAGCCATTACATTTTTCTGCAGCACGCAAAACCCCCATACTATCAGAAAAATCTTGAATCGTTTGTATATCGGGTTCTACCCTACCTGCTTCTACCCGTAGGTTTTCGTCCATTTTTAAGGCATTGACTATTTTGCCCATATTCAAAATCGCATTGGGGTCAAAAGCCGTTTTTATTCGTTTTAATAATTCATAGTTCTTTTCGCCAATCATAAACGGAATAAACTCCCCGCGTACGATTCCGTCACCGTGTTCTCCGCTAAGCGAACCTCTGTACTTTTTGACCAAAATCGCTACTTCGGTGGCAATATTTCTAAATTGATGTACGCCTTCTTTTTCTTTCAAGTTTAATACTGGTCGCAAATGCAATTCGCCTGCTCCTGCGTGGGCATAATAAATCGCTTCTTGTCCGTGACGTTGCATCATTGCCGAAAATTCTGCTATATAACTGGGTAAATCACTCAATTCTACAGCAGTATCTTCAATAGAATCGGCAGCTTTTTTATCGCCAACGATGCTTCCCAATAGTCCAAGTCCCGCTTTTCGGAGCTCATTGGCCTTATCTATATCTTCTCCATAAAGTTTTGGAAAAGCATAGGCTGTACTTTTGTTTTTCAAATCTTCGATTAAAACATTAGCTTGACTCTCGGCATCTTCTATACTGTGCGAAGCCACTTCAAACAATAGAATAGCTTTGGGATCTCCTTGCAAAAAAAACCTGTTTTTAGACTGCTCCCTGTTGTTTTTGGTACAATTAAGAATTGTGTCATCAATCATCTCACAGGTATACAAATGATGCTTCATCGCAACAATTACGGACTCTAGGCTTTCCTTAATACTTGTAAAATGTCCTACAACCATAACATTATAGACAGGAGGTAAAATATCTACTCTCAGAGTAACTTCGGTTGTAAAAGCCAGTGTACCTTCGCTTCCGCAAAGGAGTTTTCCCAGATTAATCGTTGGTTCATTACCCGAAAACAAATCGGATTTTAATAATAAATCGACTGCATAACCCGTGTTTCGTCTGTGAATTTCTGGTTTCGGGAACTCTTTTACGATTTCTTTTTGTGTTGCTTGATTCGAAAGTTCCTCGTAAATTGTTTTGTAAATAGTATTTTCTAGTGAATCTCCTTTTGTTTTTTCTACAAATTGTGCCGAAGTAAGTTCCTCAAAAATAACTTGCGAACCATCACTTAAAACCGCTTTGATTGCGACAATTTTATCCCGAGTAACGCCGTAGCGAATTGAAGTGGTTCCAGATGAATTGTTACCAACCATCCCACCAATCATACACCGATTGGAAGTTGAAGTATTGGGACCAAAAAAGACCCCATGTGGTTTTAGGTACAAATTCAGCTCATCCCTAATGACTCCTGGCTGAACGGTTACTGTTTTCTTCTCGGCATCAAAAGCGATTATTT
>JAYVGE010000313.1:0-3142 GCA_043772515.1 Flavobacterium sp.
GACAGCAAAGCAAAAAGTAAAATTGCTATTTTGATGACTGACGGTGTAAATAATGCAGGTTTTATTGAACCACAAACCGCTGCCGACATTGCCAAAGAATACGGAATCAAAGTGTACACCATCGGAATCGGAACCAACGGAATGGCGGAGTTCCCGTATGCAATTGGACCCAACGGACAGTTCTTGTTTCAGATGATGAAGGTAGAAATAGACGAGCAAGTGATGAAAAATATTGCTAAAAATACAGGAGGAAAATATTTTAGAGCGACTAGTAATTCTAAATTGGCCGAAATTTATGAAACGATCAATAAACTTGAAACAACAGAAATCGAAGAACTAAAATTCTATGATTACGACGAAAAATTTAGACCTTTTGTCTGGATTGCTGGTTTGTTATTGTTAGTAGAAATAGGATTGCGAAATACGGTGTACCGTAGTTTTATTTAAAATCCCCACGCCTCTCGATAGCTATCAAGGCTTCTCCGAAGGGAAGGGAGCTGAAACGGAAAATGTTGGAATTTGAAAAATATATAGTTTTAGATAGGAAATTAAAATCTAAACTCTGAAATCTGAAATTAAAAATGGAATTAGACGAAAAAAATTACTTATACCTTCTTTTTATACTGCCTGTCTTGGTAGTGTTTTTTTTATTTAATTTATATTGGAAAAGAAAAAAACAAAAGGAGTTCGGAGATTTAGATTTAGTAAAAAGACTCAGTCCAGAAAGCTCCGTTTTTAAACCCGTATTAAAATTGATTGTTTTGCTTTTGGCAATTACAGCCCTTATTTTTGGACTGGTAAATCCTAAAATGGGGACAAAAATGGAAACCGTAAAACGAGAAGGAATCGATATTGTTTTTGCAATAGATGTCTCCAAAAGTATGCTTGCCGAAGATGTAGCACCCAACAGATTGGACAAAAGCAAGCAAATAGTTTCGCAAATCATCAAGCAATTAGGGAGTGATAGAATAGGAATTGTTGCCTACGCAGGAAGCGCTTTTCCCGTTTTGCCCATAACAACCGATTATAGTGTTGCCAAAATGTATTTGCAAAGTATGAATACCGATATGGTTTCGTCTGTAGGAACCTCTTTTAATCAGGCAATACAGATTTCGACTACTTTTTTTGATGATAAAAAAAGAAGTAAATTATTGATTATAATTTCTGATGGAGAAGACCATGCCGAAGGAGCACAAGAAGCCGCCGAAGCCGCTAATAAATTAGGAATAAAAATTATAACCATCGGAATTGGAACCGAAAAAGGAAGCACAATTCCTTTGAAAGAAAACGGAATTACAACGGGTTATAAAAAAGATAGTAACAACCAAGTAGTTATTACAAAACTAGTCCCAGAAAACCTGATCGCTATTGCCAAAAAAACCAAGGGCTATGTTAACGGAAACAATACCAAAGACGTGCTAGAATATGTGAAAAAGGCGATGGACACCATCGAAAAAACGGAGTCTGAATCTACAGAAATGGCCAATTTTCAATCCCAGTTCCAATGGTTTTTGGGAATCGCTTTTGCGTTACTTTTTTTGGATATTTTCTTTTTGGAAAGAAAAACTAAATGGGTCAAAAAGTTGAATTTATTTAACGACAATAAGTAATTATTAGAGCAAGTTGTAGTAACGTTGCTAGTATAAAAACAGAAATTATAATGAAAAACCTAGTTCTATATATTCTATTAGCCCTTTCTTTTTCTCTTTCTGCACAAGAGAAAGACAAGGTTTTGCCCAAAGCCAATAAAGAATATACCCAAAGCCAATTTGTCGATGCCGAATCGAGTTATAGAATTTCGCATTCAAAATTTCCAAACAGAACCGTCGCGCCTTACAATCTAGGAAATGCAATTTACAAACAAAATCAATTTTCGGAAGCTAAATTTGCTTATGCTAAAGCAATAAAATCATCAAAACCAGGTGTTCAGAGGCACAAAGCTTTTCATAATTTAGGGAATGTTTTTATGAAAGAGAAAGAGTATTCTCAAGCAGTAGAAGCCTATAAAAACGCACTGCGTAATAAGCCTTCGGACGAGGAAACCCGTTATAATTATGCTTTGGCAAAAAAGATGCTAAAAGAAAATCCGCCAAAAGAAGATAAGAAAAAAGACAAGAAAGACGATAAACAAAAAGACAAAAAAGACGAGAACGACAAAAATAAGAAGGACGACAAAGGAGACAAGGACAAAGACAAAGAAGGTGACAAAGGCAAAGACAAAGAAAAACCATCGGACAAAGACGGTAAAAACAAGGATAAAAAAGAAGGAGAAGGAAAACCACAACCCAAGCCAGGCGGAATATCCAAACAACGATTGGAAAATCTCTTGGATGCCGTAAACAATGAAGAAAAGAAAATTCAGGACAAAGTAAACGGACAAAAAATGAAAGGGAAGCCCGTAAAAACCGAAAAAGATTGGTAAGATTTTATTTGTTTTTGAATCATATTTGAGGTTCTCAATAAACTATTACACACAAAATGTAGCAAAATTACAATGAAGAAATATCTGTTTTTACTATTACTCAGTTTTCAAGGACTTTGGGCTCAAGTACAATTTGAGGCCAAGGTAAGCAAAACGACGCTCGGACTCAACGAGCGGCTTCGTGTCGATTTTATAATGAATATTGATGGAGATAATTTTAGAGAACCGTCGTTTGAGGGGTTTAGAATTATTGCCGGACCGAGTCAGCAAGTAAGTCAATCGTGGATAAACGGAAGAAGCTCTTTTGAAAAAGCCTATTCTTATTTTCTTTTACCCAACCAAAAAGGAACGTTGGTTATCAAACCTGCTGCCATCGAATACAATGGGCAAATTTATAAAACAGCCCCTATTCGTATCAATGTAACTTCGGCGGTAGAACAAGCCAAAGACCCAAATGAGATTGCGATTTCTGCGAATGACAATATTTTTCTGGTTGCCGATATTTCTAAAACAAACCCTTACATCAACGAACCTATTACGGTGGTTTACAAATTGTATTTTAGTAACAATGTTGGTATTTCGGGATTCAAAGAACTCAATAAACCAAAATACAATGATTTTTGGAGTCAAAATATTGATATAAAACAGCTCGTAGGAGAAGTAGGGATGTTTAGAGGCGAAAAATACCGTTTTGTAGTATTACGAAAAACCGTTTTATAT
>JAYVGE010000314.1:0-7612 GCA_043772515.1 Flavobacterium sp.
GAAATACAGACGACTTCCCATCCTCTGCAGGGGTGGCTGAAAGTCGGGGTGGTAATTCTATGATTTATAATTTTACAGTCTTAATTTGGAATTGACTCTTAGCTTAATTTTTAATTGCATATTGAGTATCCCGTTAATTTTTTTTCTCAAAACTAAACTTATTTTTAACATAAAAAACAACCTTGTGATATTTTGTGTTTTACGTTATTTTTAATGAATTTTTTTTAAAATTTATGTAAATTGCACTCATAAATTATCATATTCATAAAATGGAAATAGTTAAACCGTATGTGCCTGTCAATAAAGTCCGAATTGTAACTGCCGCATCACTTTTTGATGGACACGATGCTGCAATCAATATTATGAGAAGAATTATTCAGTCCACAGGAGTTGAGGTAATTCATTTGGGGCATGATAGAAGTGTTGAAGAAGTGGTCAATACCGCCATTCAAGAAGATGCCAATGCTATTGCAATGACTTCCTATCAAGGAGGACATAACGAATATTTTAAATACATGTATGACTTGCTACAAGAAAAAGGAGCAGGGCATATCAAGATTTTCGGAGGAGGAGGAGGAGTAATTCTGCCGTCGGAAATAGCCGAATTACAAGACTACGGAATCACTAGAATTTATGCGCCAGATGATGGTCGTGCCATGGGATTGCAAGGAATGATCAATGATTTGGTAACAAAAGCCTCCCCCAACCCCTCCGAAGGAGGGGAGCTAGCAGACAATGGGATAAATCATAACACCGATGCGTCCAGATTAGTAGCAATGGGTAAGGAGGAAGTTTTGAAAAGTTTGCAAAATAAAGATGTAAACACTATTGCTCGATTAATCTCCCTTGCCGAAAATAACACAGAAGATTTCCACAAAGTTTTTACACCGCTATCAGCAGCTCCCCCTTTCTCGGAGGCTGAACTTGTCGAAGCAGGGGCGGGGGGGGCTGTCCTCGGAATTACAGGAACGGGTGGTTCAGGAAAATCATCATTGGTAGATGAATTGGTACGTCGTTTTTTAATCGATTTTCCAGAAAAAACGATTGGTTTAATTTCTGTCGATCCATCCAAACGTAAAACGGGTGGAGCATTACTTGGCGATAGAATTCGTATGAATGCCATCAACAACCCTAGAGTCTATATGCGTTCGTTGGCAACACGTCAATCCAATTTGGCATTATCAAAATACGTAGCCGAAGCCATTCAAGTTTTAAAAGCTGCAAAATATGACATCATAATTCTTGAAACCTCTGGAATTGGTCAGTCCGATACCGAGATTATGGATCACTCGGATGTTTCTCTATACGTAATGACTCCGGAATTTGGTGCGGCAACCCAATTGGAAAAAATCGACATGCTTGATTTTGCCGATTTGGTGGCTTTAAATAAATTCGACAAACGGGGCGCTTTGGATGCCATTCGTGATGTCAAAAAGCAATACCAACGCAATCATAATCTTTGGGATGTCAATCCAGATGAAATGCCGGTTTTTGGAACTATTGCTTCTCAATTCAACGATCCAGGGATGAATACCTTGTACAAATCCATCATGGATAAAATCGTAGAGAAAACCGATTCTGATTTGATATCGACTTTTAAAATCACCCGTGAAATGAGCGAGAAGATTTTTGTTATTCCGCCACACAGAACTCGTTATTTATCGGAGATTGCCGAAAATAACAGAAAATACGATACAACGGCTTTGAGCCAAGAGCAAGTAGCTCAAAAATTATACGGAGTATTCAAAACGATAGAAAGTGTTTCTGGAAAAGTTCCCGTGATTAACAAAGCAGGAATTGATGAAGATTCGGTATTGCCTAGCGTTTTAGAATACGAAAAACCTGGTGGGGCTGAGAATAAAATCTTTTTAAATCTTTTGCTGAATCAATTTGATAAGGTAAAAATGGATTTAGATCCTCACAATTGGAAAATGATTTTACATTGGGATGAAAAAGTGAATACGTATAAAGACCCAGTTTATACTTTTAAAGTTCGGGATAGAGAAATTAAAATGGCTACGCATACCGAGTCGCTTTCGCACTCCCAAATTCCAACAGTAGCGATGCCAAAGTATAAAGCTTGGGGTGATATTTTGCGTTGGTGTTTACAGGAAAATGTTCCTGGAGAATTCCCTTTTGCTTCTGGTTTGTATCCATTTAAACGCGAAGGGGAAGATCCATCTCGTATGTTTGCAGGAGAAGGTGGGCCAGAAAGAACCAACAAGCGTTTTCATTATGTGAGTGCGGGATTGCCAGCCAAACGACTTTCTACGGCTTTTGACAGCGTAACTTTGTACGGAAACGACCCTCATATTCGTCCTGATATTTACGGAAAAATTGGAAATGCAGGGGTTTCTATCTGCTGCTTGGACGATGCCAAAAAATTATACTCTGGTTTCGATTTAGTGCATGCCATGACTTCGGTAAGTATGACCATCAATGGACCAGCGCCTATGTTGCTTGGTTTCTTTATGAATGCCGCTATCGATCAGCAATGTGAATATTATATAAAAGAAAATAATCTTGAAGATGAGGTTGCCGATAACATCAACGAAATCTACAAGCAAAAAGGAGTAGAGCGCCCGCATTATCAAGGCGATTTGCCAGAAGGAAATAATGGTTTAGGATTATTCCTTTTGGGAGTAACTGGAGATCAGGTATTGCCAATGGAAGTGTATAACGAAATAAAAGCCAGAACACTTTCACAAGTTCGTGGAACGGTTCAAGCCGATATTTTAAAAGAAGATCAAGCTCAAAATACGTGTATATTCTCTACCGAATTTGCCTTGCGATTGATGGGAGACGTTCAGGAATATTTTATTACCAAAAATGTAAGGAACTTTTATTCAGTTTCTATTTCGGGTTATCATATTGCCGAGGCGGGTGCGAATCCGATCACGCAATTGGCTTTCACGCTTTCAAACGGTTTCACTTACGTGGAATATTATTTGAGTCGTGGCATGGATATTAACGATTTTGGACCTAATTTATCGTTCTTTTTCTCGAATGGTGTCGATCCAGAATATGCGGTTATTGGTCGTGTAGCACGAAAAATTTGGGCGAAAGCCATGAAAAATAAATACGGTGCCAATGAAAGAGCCCAAATGTTGAAATACCATATTCAAACTTCGGGACGTTCTTTGCACGCTCAGGAGATTGATTTCAATGATATTCGTACAACTTTGCAAGCGTTGTATGCTATTTATGACAACTGTAACTCTTTGCATACCAATGCGTATGACGAGGCGATTACCACGCCAACGGAAGAATCGGTACGTAGAGCCATGGCGATTCAGTTGATTATCAATAAAGAATTAGGTTTGGCCAAAAACGAGAATCCTATTCAAGGTTCTTTCATCATCGAAGAATTGACAGACTTAGTTGAAGCTGCCGTTTTATTAGAGTTTGATAGAATCACAGAACGTGGTGGCGTTCTTGGTGCTATGGAAACCATGTACCAACGTTCTAAAATTCAAGAGGAAAGTTTGTATTACGAAACATTGAAACACACAGGGGAATTCCCAATTGTTGGTGTAAATACATTCTTGAGTTCAAAAGGTTCCCCAACGGTAATTCCGGCCGAAGTGATTCGGGCTACCGAAGAAGAAAAACAATATCAAATCACGATGTTGAATCATTTGCATCAAGCGAATCAAAATTTAGTAAAGGAACATTTAAATACGCTACAGGAAGCAGCTATTAAAAACGAAAATCTATTCGAACACCTGATGGAAGCAACAAAAGTGTGTTCTTTGGGACAAATCACCGAAGCTTTGTTTGAAGTAGGAGGGCAGTATAGAAGGAATATGTAGCTTTTTAGAATCTCCATGAAGTAATGTTTGGTTGCTTTATGAGGAAGGAGTGATATTTAAAACACATTTGGTTGACTAATCGTTGGCTCAATGTGTTTTTAAGTTTTACTAAACAGTTCTTGTATATATTTTGGTCATTCTTTAATATTTGAAAGAATTATGTTTTTAGTGTTTTTCTGATTCAAAAAAGGTTTTCTATAACAAAGTATTATGCATTACTATTTGTAAATTAATCTAATTTCTGTCCTTCTCCCTTTGGATTGGCTTGAAGTGAGATAATTTACATTAGACAAAATAGATTAGTTAAAGGGTAGTAGAATATTTTTAATGAGAAGGATTTCTAAAAAAAAGGTGTGGCCTTGTCGCATTCGGGATTCAGTAATTGGGGAAGTATAATTGGGTGTGATTAGGATTTTATTTGTTATTTTTAAAAGCAAAATGAATGAATTTAATACTTTTTTTGAAGATAAACCTATTTTGGTTTGGTTTTTGAAATACATTTATGAAATTTAAAAACTTTAAATTATGAAAAAGATACTTACTCTTTTAGCCCTTGTTGGTCTTTTTAGTTTACAAGGTTGTACTAATAATGATGATGATGTCGTCGTAGATAAGGATACTATCGGTTTGACATTTGAAAACAAAGTTCCGTATGATTTTTTATTAAGTAATGAATATAGTGCGAGATTTAATTTTCCCAATCCAATTTTTGAATCTGATATGGTGCTGGTTTATCGTTTGGACGGAATTGATAGTAATGGTCGGGATGTTTGGCGTTTTTTGCCAGAGACCCATTATTTTAATGATGGGACAAGGGATTTTACATATAATTATATTTTTACTACTAGCTATGTTAATATTTTTTTAGATGGAAATAAATTAAACGATCTGCCAGACGGGGTTAGACTTAAACAAATTTTTCGTTTTGTTGTAGTGCCAGCAAGCTTTGGAAAGTCTTTAAACACTACGAATTACAATGCCGTAATATCCGCACTAAATATTAACGAAAATCAAATTCAAAAAATTAATTTTTAGTAAGAAAAATAATAGCATAAAAAAAGGAAATCATTCGATTTCCTTTTTTTTTATGCTTCAAAGGGACGGTGGTTTCAAAAGGGAATCAATTTTATTAACACTTCTTCTTATTCTTATTCTTATTCTTATTATTGTTGTAGGCATCAAGGGTCTATAAAATGTCTTTTTTTCTTTTAGATTGTTGATAAATGAGTTTTAATACACTTCTTTTTCAGTGTGTTATATTTGTTTTGGGTTCTTTTTTTGTGAATATTTTGGGATTTTAAAGTCGTTTCTATCTTCGATTGTGATTATCTGGTTGCAATAAACCGTTATCTAAAATAAGAGTTCGAAAAAAAACTATCGCTAAAATTACTATGTTACTAAAATTATCAATCAATATTAAGGATTTGTCAATTTTAAGGTTGTTACCCGTAAAAATATATAGGTTGAGTTCTATGAAAGTATAATTTTATTTATATTTGCATTAAAATAATAGGGGTTTAATTAAAAAATTATATTTTATGTCAACATTACGTTTTCAAGCTTTGAAAGAAGCTTCCAATAGAAAGCCAGTAGATTTTCAAGAATCCGATAGAAAATCGACTATTTTTGGTGCCAATGTGTTTAATGATAAAGCCATGAGGCAATATTTGACTTCGGATGCTTTTAAAGGAGTTCGTGATGCGGTACAACATGGGACAAAAATTGATAGAAAATTAGCCGATTATATTGCAATGGGTATGAAAGAGTGGGCTCTTGCCAAAGGAGTAACTCATTATACACACTGGTTTCAGCCACTTACAGGAACCACTGCAGAAAAGCATGATGCTTTTTTTGAAACCTCTTATGATGGGAGTGATCCTGTGGAAAAATTTGGTGGTGCACAATTAGTACAACAAGAACCAGATGCTTCTAGTTTTCCTAACGGAGGAATTAGAAATACATTTGAAGCAAGAGGATATACCGCTTGGGATCCGACTTCTCCCGCTTTTATTTTCGGAACGACTTTATGTATTCCGACTGTTTTTATCTCCTATACGGGTGAAGCTTTAGATAATAAAATTCCTTTATTGCGCGCCTTGTCTGCTATAGATGATGCTGCAACCGAAGTTTGTAAATATTTTGATAAAAATGTTAAGAAAGTTACTGCAACTTTAGGATGGGAGCAAGAATATTTCTTAATAGATAAATCGTTGGCCAATTCTCGTCCAGATCTTATGATGACAGGTAGAACCTTGCTAGGACATACCTCTGCAAAAGGGCAACAACTAGACGATCATTATTTTGGTTCTATTCCTACTCGAGCCCTTACTTACATGAGAGATTTAGAGCAAGAATGTATGTTGTTAGGAATTCCTGTAAAAACTCGTCACAACGAGGTGGCTCCGAATCAATTTGAATTTGCCCCTATTTTTGAGGAAACAAATTTAGCGGTAGACCACAACTGTTTGTTGATGGATGTAATGCAAAAAGTTGCAGAACGCCATGATTTGAAAGTATTACTTCATGAAAAACCTTTCAAAGGAGTAAACGGTTCCGGAAAACATAATAACTGGTCTTTGGCTACAGATACAGGAGTAAATTTGTTGAGCCCGAGTAAAACTCCAATGAGTAATTTACAGTTTTTAAGCTTCTTTATCAATACCATCAAAGCAGTAAATGATTATGAAACATTGTTAAGAGCTGCTATTGCATCGGCAAGTAATGATCATCGATTGGGAGCCAATGAAGCGCCACCAGCAATTATTTCGGTATTTATCGGAGGACAGTTGACCAAAGTTTTGGCCGAATTAGAAGGGGTGACTGCAGGAAAATTATCTCCAGAAGAAAAAACAGATTTAAAATTAAACGTTGTCGGAAAAATTCCTGACGTTCTTTTAGATAATACCGATAGAAACAGGACTTCGCCATTTGCTTTTACAGGAAATAAATTTGAGTTCAGAGCGGTTGGTTCTACTGCGAACTGTGCCAACGCAATGACAACTTTGAATACAATTGTTGCCAAACAATTGAAAGATTTTAAAATTGAAGTCGATGCTTTGATTGAGTCGAAAGACATGAAGAAAGACGATGCCATCTTCAATGTGTTAAGAGAATATATTAAAGTTTCTAAAAAGATTCTTTTTGAAGGAGACGGATACAGCGAAGCTTGGGAGGTTGAAGCAGGGAAAAGAGGATTAAGTAACTTTAAAACCACTCCCGAAGCATTAAAAGCAAGAGCTTCTAAGCAAGCTTTAGATTTATTCTCAGAAATGGGGATTATGAATCATGTTGAGGTTGAGGCGCGTTACGAAATCGAATTGGAAGAGTACACTAAGAAAATTCAAATTGAAGGTAGAGTTCTGGGTGATATTTCTAAAAATCACGTAATTCCTACAGCAATTCGTTACCAAAATACCTTGATCGAAAACGTAAAAGGGTTGAAAGAAATTTTTGGAACCGATTTTGAATCGATTGCAAAAGAACAAATTATCTTGATAAAGGAAATTTCGGGACATATTGAAGGAATCAATTCCAAAGTTCATCAAATGACCGAAGCTAGAAAGAAAGCCAATATACTTACGGATGCGCAAAAAATGGCCGAAGCCTATTGTAATGAAGTAAAACCTTTCTTTGAGGTCATAAGAGAACATTGCGATAAATTAGAATTACTTGTTGATGATGAAATCTGGACTTTAACAAAATACAGAGAATTACTATTCACAAAATAATAGGTTTACTATTTCTATTCCAAAAGAGGCTTTTTAAAAGCCTCATCGCCTACAAATAAAATCCGCAATCAC
>JAYVGE010000315.1:0-3113 GCA_043772515.1 Flavobacterium sp.
TTTTAAGATATAGGAATTCAGTAGACAAAACTTTGATTATAAAAATGAGGCAATTGTCAGCTTTAAAATTTTAGAAATCAATTGAAAAAGGATTTACTAATGTTTGATTAGTTACGGAGAAGAGGATTTTACTTCTTACCAATTATTCAAAAAGAATTCGAAAATTCACTATTTTCCAGAAATTTTGGTCCATCATAGAGTTAATTTGAAAGCTAGAAAACAAAATCGTGATTATGTTCTTCGCCAACGAAGATCATTGCGATCGGGCTGATATTTGTTTTTCTTGTTTTTTGGGTAGTAATAATTCCCAAAAAGTTGCTGTATTCTATTTGGATTCAATTAAAAACAAAAGTTTTTAAAGGAGATATAGGCGCTTTGAAGGCAATTGTTTTGGCTGTTTTCGATTTGCTATTTTCGATTTCTAAAATAATAAAAAACAGTAATCGACTAACGAGGCAGGAATATCAGGAGTTTCAAAAACTAGAAAGCACAAAGTTATATTGGATGCCCGAAAAATAAATATTTTAAACTGCATTACAGAACAAAATGAAAACAATAGCCATAATTCCAGCACGTGGTGGGTCGAAACGATTACCCAACAAAAATAGTCGTTTATTAGGAGGGATTCCTCTAATCGCACATTCTATTGTATTTGCTCAGGCCAATAACGAGTGTATTGATGAGGTTTATGTTTCGACAGATGACCAATTGATAAAAAAAATAGCTCTTGACTACGGTGTCAAAGTAATAGATAGACCAGAATCATTATCGGGTGATTTTGAGCCAACAGTAACTGCATTGAAACATGTACTCCAAACGATAGACGATACAGTAGAAAATGTTATTCTACTCCAGCCAACAAATCCACTTAGACCACAGAACTTACTCAAAGAAGCGTTTTGTATGTATCTAAATGAAAATTGCGAAAGTTTATTTACTGTTTCTAGAAACCACCAAAAGTTAGGGAAAATAGTAGAAAATAAGTTTCATCCATATAATTATAGTATTGGGCAACGCAGTCAGGATTTGGAACCTTTATTTTTCGAAAATGGATTGTTGTACATCACCAAAGCTTCTTTGATTTTGCCTCTCGACTTAGCCTGTCCTGAGCGAAGTAGAAGGGCTCGAGCCGATAGCAAAATTATCTCAGAAAAAGCCTTTTCATTCGAAGTAAATCATATTTTTGCCAATGTTGATATCGACACTCTAGAAGATTTGGAATACGCAGAATATCTTTATCAAAAGCTCATAACGCATAACTCATAACGTATATCATGAACCCATATATAGAAATAGCAGGACGAAAAATAGGTCTCGATTATCCGCCATTGGTGATTGCAGAAATAGGAATCAATCACGAAGGGTCGCTTAGGGTAGCCAAAGAAATGGTAGACGCAGCACATAGCGCTGGAGTTGAGGTAGTAAAACACCAAACTCATATTGTAGAAGACGAAATGAGCGGAGCAGCCAAAAAAGTAATTCCTGGAAATGCCACTGTCTCGATTTACGAAATAATGGAGCGTTGTTCCTTGAATGAAGCCGACGAATTGGAATTGAAAAAGTATGTAGAAATCAAAGGAATGATCTTTATTTCGACCCCTTTTTCTCGTGCCGCAGCCGAAAGATTAAAAAAATTTGAAATTCCTGCCTACAAAATCGGTTCGGGCGAATGTAATAATTATCCATTATTAGAACATATTGCGTCGTTTGGTAAACCTGTTATTCTCAGTACAGGAATGAACACGATCGAAAGTGTTCGCAAAGCGGTTGCTATTTTTGATAAACATAAAATACCAGTAGCTTTATTACATACCACTAATTTATACCCAACGCCGACACACTTGGTTCGATTAGGTGCTATGACTCAAATGCAGGAAGTCTTTCCCGATAAAGTAATTGGGCTCAGCGATCATACATTAAATAACAATGCTTGTTTGGGAGCAGTGGCTTTGGGCGCTAGTATTTTGGAACGTCATTTTACAGACCACATGCAAAGAATAGGACCCGATATTGTGTGTAGTATGGATCAGAGTGCTTGCGGTGATTTGATTATTGCTTCCAACGAAATTTGGCAAATGCGTGGAGGTACAAAAGAACCCGCCAAAGAAGAGCAAGTAACTATCGATTTTGCCTTTGCCACGGTTTGTACTATTGCTTCAATAAAAAAAGGAGAAGTATTTACGAAAGAAAATATTTGGGTGAAACGCCCAGGAACTGGAAAGATTTTGGCAGAATGTTTTGATGATTTAATTGGAAAGAAAGCGACTAGAGATATTTCGTATGATGTTCAGTTGACTTGGGAAGATGCCGAATGAGTTAAACACAGCCTTCAGCCCCTATCGAGAGGACAGTTAGGTGTAAATAACTACATTTGTGAATTGGAATGGTGTTTAAACCCCAAATAGGAATGTTAGCAGGAATACATTCTCCTCTCGAGAGGGGTTAGAAGTGTGTTTTTTGAGTTCTGATAAAAATATTCGATAACAGTTACGCACCTCCAGCACCTCTCAAGAGAGGAGTTAGAATCGTAAATAATCAAGAGAATACAATTGAATAAAATGAAAAAAATACTTTTCCTTACAGGAACCCGTGCCGATTTTGGTAAAATAAAATCATTGATTTCGATTCTCGAAAAACAGTCAGAATTTGAAGTTTTTGTAGCGGTAACCGGGATGCACTTACAGGAAGAATACGGTTATACGGTGTTGGAAATTCAACGATGTAGTTACAAAAACATTCATACTTTTCATAATCATACCCATGAAACGACTATGGATTTGACTTTGGCAAAAACTATTGAAGGACTTTCTAGTTATGTAAAAAATGTTGAACCTGATTTGATACTTGTACATGGAGATCGTGTAGAAACTTTGGCTGGAGCTATTGTAGGATCTTTAAATAATATTTTGGTAGCGCATATTGAGGGTGGTGAAATATCTGGAACAGTAGACGAATTGATTCGGCATAGCGTTAGTAAACTGAGCCATATTCATTTTGTTTCCAATGCAGAAGCTGCCAAGAGACTAAAGCAAATGGGAGAAATAAAGGAATCTATTTTTAGTATTGGTTCACCAGATATTGATGTGATGTTTTCGAATACACTTCCAGATTTG
>JAYVGE010000316.1:0-7582 GCA_043772515.1 Flavobacterium sp.
TTGATTTCCCTAGAAATACCGACTAAGGATATTCCAGCCTTTGCAGACCAGTTTTTGTATTCTAACTGATTATTAGAAGAGAAAGCATGCATTTTATAAGCACTAATATTGATAAATTGATAAATAGGAGATGTAGTATTGGTCTCGAAACCAACAAATGCCATGTCTATTTTGTCTTTTACCTTTAGTTTCGACACTGAGAAATCATTAGAAAGACGAAGGCTCGATTCGTAATTGGTTTGTTTTTTTATACTAAAATCATACGAAGTACTGGCTTCTGGAATAAGATTTGAATTACCATAAAATTGATGACCTGAGAATTTTATTTTAGAATACAATTCATCAAAATTAGGTGTTCGAAAAGAGGTTCCTAAAGCTCCTCGTAGCTCAATACCATTGTTTAATTTATAAAAAAGCCCTAACGAAGATGCGTATTGATTATCGAATTGAGATTGCAATGATATTCTTCCTCCTGGTCGGATAGTAAGTTTTGAAGTAGCTTTGATTTCGGATGAAAGAAATAAATCGTAGTTGTTCATTCTTTTCTCGACAGGAACATACGACTGGTTTTCTCCGTTTACTATTGCAAAACCTAAATTGCTGTTTACTTCATATCCTAATTGAAAATCTATTTTTTTATGTGTCAAAAAATGACTAAAAGTACCAGTAGAATACAATATATCTGTAGATTGACTAACTTGTTTTTTTGTATTGGATTCCTTTTGAGTTCCTAAATCATAATTGAAAACCGTATTGGTATTGGTCTGATTTTGATCTGAGAAAGATACGGTATATAGAATCTGATCGAATAACTTACCCGAAAAATTCAAATGGTTGTAGTAACGTTTGCTTCCATATTGTTTGTCTATAAAATACTTGTTATCTCCAAAAGGAGGATTTGGAGTTACTGTAGCTATAGAATTATAAAAGTTTATTTCCTCGGTCAAGTACTCGAATTTGTAAAAAGCACGAAAGTTGTTTTTTTTGTAGCTCAGTATACCATTTCCTATATACTGCGTTTTGGGTAACCAAGTAAACCCTCGAGTTAGTCCTAGAGTCAAATCCGATTCAGAAAAAGTAGCCCCTTGTTTTCCATCCAAATAACCGGAAAAAATATTTCGATTGAGTCCTACCGAAGCGTACCATCTTTCTGAAATCGAATGAGAAATACTTAAAGACTGTATGTGTCTTCCTTTGTTTTGTAAAGCATATTCGCTACCTACCGTTTCTTCTTGTAAGGTGCTGGCAATTTCCCATTTGTATTTAGAATTCTTTTTTGTAATAATATTTAGAACGCCGCTCACGGCATTGGCTCCGTGGGTAACTCCCATCGATCCTTCGATTATTTCTATTTGCTCTACGTTGTCAAGGTTTATTTGCGTTAAATCTACGTTGTTGCCAAAACCAGAATCACTTACAATCGGCACATTGTCTATCAAAATCTTAAAATACTGTCCATCTAGTCCAAACATAGAAACGGTAGAACTCCCTGATCCGGGACTCGGAGTAATGGTAATATTGAGGTATTGGTTTAGTAAATCGGCAAGGTTTACTGCAGCTTGTTGCTCTATAACAGCGCGGGTAATTTTGGTAACATTAAAAACCGATTTTTTTATAGACTGAGGTTCAAACTGTCCCGTTACAACTACTTCTGATAGGATTTGTTTTTGTAAAGGGTCGGTCTCTTTTTCTTGTCCAGAAGCCCAAAAGGAGCAGCTGATAAAAGGAATAAGCAGTATTATCTTTTTCATTAATTAGATTCGTTCTTAATAATTAGGATGCAAATATATAGATTATTTTTAATTGTTCTAAATAAAAACAATATATTTGCATCATAAATTTTTAAACCTATTTGAAATGAAAAATGGAATTTTAGCAGTATTTGCACTGCTTATGGCTATGAACAGTACAGCACAAGAAACAAAAAAACAGCAAGACATAAAGTCAATCAAGTCAATGTGCGGTTGTTATGAGGTTACTTTTAACTTTGCCGAAACTTTTCAATACAGCAAAGACGAAAAATACCAACCATCAAAAACAAAATACGATTATGGTTTAGAATGGGTAGAACTTGTAGAAGACCAGCCAAGCAAAATTGTAATGCAGCATTTGCTTATTGTAGGGGATACCTCGATAGTAAAACACTGGAGACAAGACTGGGAATTTGAGAATACCAAATTGTATGAGTTTTTCAAAGACAGAACCTGGAAGTTTACTACTCTTGCCAAAAATGACGTAAAAGGGCAATGGACACAACGAGTATATCAAGTAGACGATAGTCCTCGTTACGAAGGTTCTGCTACTTGGGTTCATGTAGATGGGCGCGATTTCTGGACTAATACTACCGATGCACCACTACCAAGAAGAGAGCACACCGTACGAAATGATTACAATGTATTGAAAAGAACCAACATACACGAAATAACAAAGCAAGGCTGGATACACAACCAAGACAACGAGAAACTAGTAAGAGACGACAAAGGAAACGATGTGCTATTGGCTAAAGAAAAAGGTTTTGATGTCTATACAAAAGTTGCCGATTCTAAATGTATTGCTGCACAAAACTATTGGAAGAAAAATGCTGCTTTGTGGAAAAATGTACGAAACAAATGGCAAACCGTTTTTGCTACAGACAAAGACCTTAACCTAGAAGAATCGGTTAACAAACAACCGTTATTCATGCATTTGTTCGATTTGAAGGCTACTGCTACAAAAGCAGAAACAGACAAAATAATTGAAAGTTTTGTAAAAAAATAGAACCATGAGCTTATGTGTGCAATTAATTTTTTGAAAAGAACAAAAAGCGGAATCCTGTTTTATTGCCAATGTTCGGATAAATATCAATTATTGTTTAAAAACATTAATTACAATTTAACGCTCGAAGAATTGGAGGGTTTTATTCATTATGTCGAAAATGTAAATGAGGATTATTGGGAACAAGAGTACAAAGATTCGCTTTATGACAAACGTATTCCGATACCTTCTGTACAAACCAACCTGATGCTTTTGCTCGACCTAGTCGATTTGTACGAATTGCGCGAACTTCTAGATTATAAAACCAAAGCAACAAAGTACATCACTTTTAGAGAAATAGACTACGCCATTATGATGAATTAGTTTTTTTAATCTCTGAAATCTTAAAACGACAGCACGAGCTAAGGATTTCAAATATCCCTAGCTCGTGTTTTTTTTATGACTATCCGTTACGCAGACCATGATTGATTTTTCTTGACACCGATTTTACAAATAAATACATTCGAGTTTTTATATTTATTTAGTAAATCGTGTCATAATCTTATTGGTATTAGTTGCGAACAGTCCTATTTTTTAATCCATTCAATAAAAAAAAACAATGATTAACCTAGCTTCAAAAATTAAAAATAAGTTTGCTGTAAACCATAATTTTCTTAATCAGTATCTTCCTGTAAGTCGGTCGGGGCACAACATTGGAGGTTGCTTAATTAATAGTACTATTTTTATTGCCCACAAAGGAAATGCTATTTACGACAGTGTCAAAAACGAATTTGTGCTCAACTTAAACCAGAATAATAATGATGGAAGTAGTATTACCTTGTTTGTTTCTGAAGCAATTTTGGCAGAAAACAAAACATTTATATTAAAAGATATGAAAGTTAATACACAAAATAAATTTGTTTCCAATCATGCCTTTTATATTCCGAACAATGCTGTTTTTAGACATTTAGAAACCACACAGGAATGTACAGGAAGCTTGACGATAACGCATTATAACGCTATTGATAAAATTATTTCGGGCAAATTTCAATTTGATGCCATTGATTCGAAAGGAACAATCGTAAAAATTAGGAAAGGGAGATTTGATTTTAGTTTTATATAAACGACGATGTTTTAAGTGGTGCTTTCAAAAAAAAGAAAAAACATGCCTAAAAAAATGAGAGTGTTTTTATAAAATAATATCACTATTCGAAGCCAATACCCAAAATAGCTTCTGTTACAGATTTAAAAGATTCTTACTGATTGTTTCCAGTAAATTCAATTCACTTTTTAGAGGCAGATACTTAGCTTAATTGTTGTTAATCCCAGTAAATACAGGGAAAATATAAAATTTTAAGACGGTAAAATCCCTTAGGCTATTATGTTCATCTCACATTTAGTTACTAATCCCTTGTAAGATCACAGCAATAGGATGTAATTAGTTGTGTTGTCTCTATCACTTTTCTTTAATCTGTGAAAATCTGTGGATAAAAAAATAAGTTAGTCCATTAAGCAGGCAGTTGTAGCTTTTGATAAGACCCAATTTTTAAAATAAATTTGTGCAACTTTGCGCAGTAATAATTTAGTAGAACGATACAAAATAGAACAGATTTAGATTGTGGTTTTTTTTAATCTTGTTTTAAATACGTACCTTATCAAAATACCGATTTTTTAGTTTGTATTCATCATTAACTTTTTATAAAAGTGAATGCCGTGGTTTGACTAGATTTTTTATAAAAGTTTCAAAATAAAAATAAGTTACGCCAATCGTATCAAAACTTTTGTTTAAAGATAAAAAGTGTCAAGGAATAAAATCAGTATTTTATAATTGAATAAATTCTAATCAAGAGAAAATCCTATTAAAGAATGAGTAATAGTAAAATATGGATGTCCTCGCCACATATGGGTGGCAACGAACAACAATATATTCAGGAAGCCTTTAATGATAATTGGGTGGCTCCGCTTGGTCCTAATTTAGAAGATTTTGAACGGGATTTGAGTAACTATTTGTCGCAGAATGTATTTGTTGGAGCTTTGAGTTCTGGGACAGCCGCAATACATTTGGGACTTATTTTACTGGGTGTAAAAGCAGATGATGAAGTACTTTGTCAAAGTATGACCTTTTCAGCTTCGGCAAATCCTATTTTGTATTTGGGGGCTACTCCCGTTTTTATTGATAGCGAATTGCAAACCTGGAATTTGTGTCCAATTATTCTAGAACGAGCTATAAAAGACAGAATTGCCAAAGGAAAAAAACCAAAAGCTATAATTGCCGTACATTTATATGGAACACCCTATCAGGTAGAGGCTATCAGGGCAATCGCTGATCACTATAATTTGCCGATTCTAGAGGACAGCGCAGAGGCTTTGGGAAGTATTTATAAAGGACAAAAATGCGGCACTTTTGGCGATATTGGTGTACTTTCCTTTAACGGAAATAAGATTATAACCACATCGGGAGGGGGTGCAATTATTACAAAAGCAGAAAAGGAACACAGTAAAGCTTTGTTTTATGCAACACAATCGAGAGACGAAGCACCTCATTATCAACATAGCGAAATAGGTTACAATTATAGAATGAGTAATATTTGTGCGGGTATTGGTCGCGGACAAATGGAAGTACTCGATAAGCATGTTCTTCTTCGCCGAGCCATGCATCAATTTTACTTAGATTATTTCGATAAAATCGAGGGGGTTACCGTTTTTACAACACCGAATTCCGATTATTTTTCGAACTATTGGTTGACTGTTATACTGCTGCAACCCGAAAAGTTAAACGGAAAAACAAGAGAGGATTTGCGTTTGGCTTTAGATAAGCAAGCTATCGAAAGTAGGCCACTCTGGAAACCGTTGCATTTACAACCTATTTTTGCAAGCTATCCTTATTATGGGAATCAAATAGCCGAGAATTTATTCGAAAACGGATTGTGTTTGCCCTCTGGGTCGAATACTACTACGGTCGAAAAAGAAAGAATTACAGCTGTTTTGAATGTTTTTTTTGGATAAAAATAGTGTGAAATTTTCATTTTATAATTGTTATTTTTGTCGCTATGGAATTTTCATCAAAATTAATAGAAAAGGCAGTAAGCGAAATATCGCAATTGCCGGGTATTGGTAAGCGAACCGCTTTACGATTGGTTTTGCATCTGTTGAAGCAACCCAAAGAGCAGACCAATTATTTGGCACAAGCCTTGGTTAGTATGCGGGAAGAGATTAGATATTGTGAGAATTGCCATAATATTTCGGATGTAGCAACCTGCGAAATTTGTTCGAATCCTAGCAGGAATCATCAAATTATTTGTGTAGTTGAAGATATTCGGGATGTAATGGCTATCGAAAATACAGGTCAATTTAGAGGCGTTTATCATGTTTTAGGAGGCAAAATATCTCCAATAGATGGAGTAGGGCCAAGCCAGTTAAATATTGTAACCTTGGTCAAAAAAGTACAAGAAGGAAATGTAAGCGAAATAATTTTTGCATTAAGTTCAACAATGGAAGGCGATACCACCAATTTTTACATTTTTAAGCAGATCGCAGCTTTCGAGATTATTGTGTCTACAATTGCTCGAGGAATTGCAGTGGGAGACGAATTAGAATACGCCGATGAGGTAACCTTGGGACGCAGTATATTGCATAGAGTTCCTTTTGAAAATTCGCTAAAAAACAATTAATACTAGCTACGAGGATTTATCTTTTTTTAATTCTAAATTATGAAAAGCTATATTTGTTATAAAATATTAAAAATGAACAGACTATTACTCTATTTAATGCTAAGCATTTGTACGTTATTTACCTCTTGTATTCCTACACAAGATTTAATTTATTTGCAAAAAAAAGAGGGCTACAAAAATGATTCTTCTATAGTTACTGCTATAGTATCAAAACCATATAGATTACAAACAAACGATGTCTTGAGTATTACTATAAAAGCGATAGACCCCAAATTGGTTAGCATTTTTAGCACAACAAACGGATCCCAATCAGAAGGCAAAACCGAATCAGAATTATATTTTAATGGCTTCACGGTTGATGATCATGGAAATATTAGAATTCCAGTTTTGGGAGAAGTAAATGTAATGGGATACACACTCGAAGAAACCAGAATAAAACTCGAAAAGCAATTATTGGCAGATTATTTTAATAAAGCGGCAGATATTTTTTTGACAGTAAAACTAGCTGGGTTTAGATACACTATCAATGGAGAAGTTGGGAGTACTGGTACAAAAACCTTGTTTCAAGAACATGTAAATATAATGGAGGCCATTGCAAATTCGGGAGATATAACGGTAACAGGAAATAGAAAGTCGGTAACGATTATTCGAAAATTGCCGTCGGGAACAGAAATGCACGATATTGATCTTACCGATAGAAATGTTATGCAGTCTCCTTACTTCTATTTGCAACCCAATGATTATATTTATGTAAAACCATTAAAACAAAAAACGTGGGGGACGGGTACAACTGGTATACAGTCTTTGGGAACCGTAATTACTTTGATCTCGTTGGCTACGACTGCTTTTTTACTTTTAAAACTATAAACACCAATACAATAGATGTTAGATATAAAAGATTTTTCTATTTATGAGACCCACAATAGCTTTGATTTTAAGGGTTTTTTGATGAAAATCGCAAGCTATTGGAAATGGTTTTTGGCGAGTCTAATTCTGGCTTTTGTAATCGCATACCAAGTAAATATTCGCAAAGAAAAAATATATGGTATGGAAACCAAAATTTCGGTAAAAGAAGAAAACAACCCTTTTTTTACGTCCAATACCAGTTTGGTTTTCAATTGGGGAGGAACCTCAGATCAGATTCAGAACATTTCGACCACTTTGCAATCTCGTTCTCA
>JAYVGE010000317.1:0-3106 GCA_043772515.1 Flavobacterium sp.
TAAGAAAAGCATTTTTCATTTGTTTTGAAATGGCTACAACCACAAAAAGTCTTTCTGCCTCTCAAATGGCAGTTCGTTTTGGAGTTCAAGAAAAAACGGCAAGAATGTTTATCCGAAAAGTTCGTGAGGCAATGAAATCTAGTGAAGATTTTCCCATGAAAGGTATTGTAAATATTGATGAATATGTTGTTGGTGGCTACGAAGAAGGCAAGCCTGGCACAAATGGAGAGGTTACAATCCAATTGCTAAAGATTATGATTAACACAAATATTAAGTGACAAAGGTGCGAACTTTAAAGCTCTGCATGTAATGATTCATCAGGTAAAATCTTGGATAAGAACGACCTATTCTTGGGTAAGCGAGAAAAATATCAATCGCTATTTTGACGAATTTTGTTACCGAATTAACCGTTCTCAAAGCAAAGACACAATATTTAACAATTTAATCAAAAGGAATGGTAAAGGCAGATAATATTTACCATAGAGAAATAATATGTGGTTAGATACCGACCTCAAAAAATAAATATCTAGACGGGTCTGAGTTTATGGTTTTGAAAAGTTTAAGCTATTTTGAGGATGCCGACAACGAAGAAATGCCAGTACTGTTTCAAGATATTAATTGGAGCGACATAAAAAAATCCATTCAAAAAAAATCGAATGGATTTTAGTGTTACTCTATTTTTCTAGTAGACTCTCTTTCTTTTAGAATTGTTTTTATCACGATGGTTTCATAAGGCCTGTACTCTTGATCTGATTCTAACCTATCGATGAGTAATTTGGCTGCTACCTCACCAATTTCTACTCCATGCTGACTCACGGTAGTCAGACTCGGAGACAAACGCCTCGAAGCCAAAATCCCATCGGCGAAACCAATTATAGAAAGGTTTTCGGGGATACTGTATCCTTTTTTTTGACTCATTTTTAGTGCTGCTACAGAATCGTTTTCGTCTAAAGCAAAAACCCCATCGATAGTATTAGCATCAAAAAAAGACGCTATCTTTTCTTTCATTTCGTCCTCAGAGTCAGTAAGAAGAATTAAATTTTCATTAATTTCAATCGCATTATTTTCTAAAGCCTTGCGATAACCTGCCGCTCTTAATTTACCAACACTTAACTTATTAACCGACGAAATCAAGGCGATATTTTTACACCCTAAAGCTATCAAATCCTGGGTCGAATTTAGTGCCGAATCATAATCGTCTACAACTACTTTATCACAATCGACTTCGTCAGCAATACGATCAAACATAACTATTGGTGTCCCATCATTGATAATAGAAGTAAAATGACTATAATTATGCATTCTTTGCGCTTCTTCCGAAATAGACAAAATAAAACCGTCTATCGTACCATTGCTTAACATTTCTAATGTATGCGCTTCCTTGTCTAAGGATTCATTAGAAATACACATAATAACGTTGTACCCTTTTTGGTCTGCAATTTTTTCTATCCCGCTAAATACTTTAGCAAAAAAAGAATTCAAAATATTAGGAATAATCACTCCAATGGTCTTTGTTTTTCGGTTTTTGAGATTAAGCCCAATAACATTAGGCTTGTAATTTTTGAGTTTGGCGTATTCTTTAATTCTAATTTTAGTTTGCTCACTAATTTCTGGACTATCATTGAGTGCCTTTGAAACGGTTGAAACAGAAACATTAAGTTCTTTTGCAATTTGCTTTAGTGTCGCTTTAGCTTTCATGTATAGATAATATTTGTTTTTTTTGATCCCGAAACTATCGGAAGATATTGCAATTGCTACTCATTTTGAATACTGACAATTTCGTAAACACAAAAATTGCTTTAAAACGGCAAAGTAATAAAAAACTCTGGAATGCACCCAACTAAAAATAACAAACTATCACAAAAACGAGCTGTTTTAAAAAAAATTAACAAAATAAAACCTTATTTATCGCATAATACAATCCAATTAGCAAAATGTTATACCGAATTAACAATCAAGTCCTAAGCAAAATAGAAAATAGTATAGACCTACGCTTTGAAAATTTCATTTAAGTCAAAAGAAAAAAACTTAATTTTTATTAAAAATATAAATACGTAAAACAAACCAGAAGGAATGATTCTGTAATAAAGAAGAAAAGCGAGAATCCTATTCAATTAAATATACATTTGATAATCAGCATTCAACCAATAAAAAAATAATCATTTAAGGCATTTGTAATTAAAATAATTAATTGTACTTTTGCAACCCCTTTATTGGGGATGGAATGTTTAATTAAAATATATTATTGTGAACGCAACAAGCTACAAGACAATTTCAGCAACAAAAGCCAATTCTACAAAAGAATGGATTGTTGTAGATGCTGACGGTCATAACTTAGGTCGTCTTGCTTCAAAAGTCGCTATGATTTTGAGAGGTAAGTACAAACCAAGTTATACACCACACGTGGACTGTGGAGATAACGTTATTGTTATCAACTCAGAAAAAATTAACCTTACAGGTAACAAGATGAAGGAGAAGACTTATATCCGTCACACTGGCTACCCTGGAGGACAAAGAACTTTAACTGCCGAAGTATTGCAATCTAAGAATCCTGCATTACTAGTAGAAAAAGCGATAAAAGGGATGTTACCAAAAAACAAAATTGGTGCTGAGCTTTTTAGAAATTTAAATGTTGTTGTAGGAGCAGAGCACAAACAAGGCGCTCAAAAACCTAGAACAGTTAACCTTAACGATCTTAAGTAATGGGAGTTATTCACAAAATCGGTAGAAGAAAGACCGCTGTTGCACGTGTATATGTTCAAGAAGGAACAGGAGTTATCGTTGTAAACAAAAAACCATTCGCAACTTATTTTCCAACAGCTACTTTACAGTACAAAGTTTTACAAGCGATGTCATTGACAGACAATGTAACAAACTATGATGTAAAAGTAAATGTTTACGGAGGTGGTTCTACAGGACAAGCAGAAGCTGTGAGAATGGCAATTGCAAGAGTTATGTGTGAAGTTGGCGAAGGAAACAGAGCTATACTTAAACCAGAAGGTTTATTGACAAGAGATCCAAGAATGGTTGAACGTAAGAAATTCGGTCAGAAGAAAGCTCGTAAGAGATTCCAATTCTCTAAACGTTAATATTCAATCTGGATTTA
>JAYVGE010000318.1:0-3105 GCA_043772515.1 Flavobacterium sp.
ATAAAAAGTTGTAGTTTTTTTGTTATATTTACATCACGTTCATATAGGATTAAACTGCTCCTTTTGGGATGCTAATACCCAACCGCCACAACTCCAGCAATAGCTACCCCCCCCCCCCCTCCGCTGCCGCACGAATCCTTTCGTGTGGTACTAACTAGTAAATATAGTTAAGTTACGATATTAATAAATTTAAAATTAAGGCAATAATCCTAAACCCATTGGGGGTAATTATTTTTTGAAGCTAATTTTATAACAATTGTCACATTGAGCTTGTCGAAATGTATTATTTTAGAGGCCCCCGATCCCCAATCACTCGGATATGACAAAAAATTCTCGTGTACGCTAGCGCAGAATTGCATGCTGTGCCAACAAACAAGAGCAAAATAAACCATGCTTAATAAAACAATAAATAACCCCCGCTGCCGCACGAATCCTTTCGTGTGGTTCTAACTAGTAAATATATTTGTTACGATGTTAATAAATTTAAAATTAAGGGAATAATTCTAAACCCGTTAGGTATAATTATTTTTTGAAGCTAATTTTATAACAATTGTCACATTGAGCTTGTCGAAATGCATTATTTTATAGGTCTTTACTTCCTTTGTCAGCACAAGCAAGCTCAAACTGACATTTTAGTGTTAATTTAGTTTTTTTTTAATTCGATAAGTCTGTTTTTAACATGTTTTGATAATTACCCTCAACGGGTTAATCTTAATTATTATAACTGAACCAAATATAATTCTCCTAGCTCGAAAAAAAGACTCCCAACACTGAGCAATTTTTGAAAAAGCATAACAAATTTATACAATCTTTTTATAGACTATGTTAGGAAAACAACCAAAGTCAGCTTTTTCATTTTTATCAAATAAAAAAAGAGGATGAAGGTCAAAATAAAAAAGGCCTTTTACCCGATCGCTCGGAAATGACAAAACATTCTCGTTTACGCTAGCGCAGAATTGCATGCTGTGCCTACAAACGAGAGTAAAGTAAACCATGCTCAAAAACACAAAATCCCGTTCTGAAATTTCAAAACGGGATTTTTGTATTTATATAAAATTGTGTTTATTAAGCTAACATAGTAACGGGATTTTCTAAATAGGTTCTCAATGTTTGTAAAAATAGAGCGCCAGTTGCACCATCTACTGTGCGATGGTCGCAAGCAAGTGTTACTTTCATGGTATTTCCTACTACGATTTGACCGTTCCTAACCACAGGTTTTTCTACAATTGCACCTACAGATAAAATAGCAGAATTAGGTTGATTTATGATCGATGTGAATTCGGTAATACCAAACATTCCAAGATTAGAAACCGTGAACGTGCTTCCTTCCATTTCGGCAGGTTGTAGTTTTTTGGTTTTGGCTCTTCCTGCAAGATCACGAACATTTCCTCCAATTTGAGTTAGACTCATTTGGTCTGTAAATTTCAAAACTGGTACAACCAATCCATCTTCGACAGCAACAGCAACACCAATATTAATATGATGATTGATGATAATGGCATCTTCTCGCCATTGGGAATTTACTTTCAAATGTTTTTTGAGAGCCATCGCACAAGCCTTAATAACCATATCATTAAATGATACTTTTGTATCAGGAATTGTATTTATAGTTGCGCGAGACTTCATCGCTTCGTCCATGGCAACTTCTATAGTCAAATAAAAGTGTGGTGCAGTAAATATAGATTCCGACAAACGCTTGGCTATAATTTTGCGCATTTGCGAATTCTTGATTTCTTCTGTAAATGTTTCTCCAGCAGGAACGAATTGGGATACTGGTTTTTGGTCTTGGATTGTTGCTGTTGGTGCGCTATTAGCTACTAATTCTTGATTATTGCCTTTGAAATTCTCTATATCAGATTTTGTAATTCTACCATTTTCTCCAGAACCTTTTACCTGAGATAAGTTAATTCCTTTGTCTTGGGCTATTTTTTTTGCTAAAGGCGAAGCGAAAATTCTTTCGTTTGAGTTTACTTCTTGTTTTTGGGTAGTATCTGGTGTTGAATTAGAAGTTTCAGTTACTTTTTCGGTTACTGAAACAGCCACATTACCTCCTTTTTTATAATTATCTGCAATTCCTGTAATATCAGTTCCGTCTGGGCCAATTATTGCCAAAACACTATCCACAGGAGCTGTTTCTCCTTCTTGAACACCAATAAATAGTAAAGTCCCAGCATTAAAGGATTCAAATTCCATTGTTGCTTTATCGGTTTCGATTTCGGCAAGAATATCTCCTTCTGAAATTTTATCACCAATTTTTTTCAACCAAGTTGCTACAGTTCCATCGGTCATTGTGTCCGAAAGTCTAGGCATGGTTACCACGATTACTCCTTTTGGTAAAGAGGTTTCTGGTTTTGTATCTTGATTTATTGGAGCTTCAACCTTCGCTTCTTCTTTTACAACTGGAGCCTCTGATTTTCCTGAAATTAATGCAGAAATATCTTCTCCATCTTTACCAATTATTGCTAAAAGTGAATCCACTGGTGCAGATTCTCCAGCTTGAATTCCAATATACAAAAGTGTTCCAGCATTAAAGGATTCGAATTCCATTGTGGCTTTATCGGTTTCGATTTCTGCAAGAATATCTCCTTCGGCAATTTTGTCGCCTACTTTTTTGAGCCAAGTTGCTACTGTACCTTCCGTCATAGTGTCGCTCAATCGCGGCATTGTTATTACTGTTGCCATAATTTATAGTCTATGAGGAATGAATGGATAATTTTCTTGTTCGTAAACCACATCATACAATTGTTGTACTTCTGGAAACGGAGATTCTTCTGCAAATGTTACACACTCTTCAACTAATACTTTAACGCGCTCATCGATTACCTCAATTTCTGCTTCAGTGGCATATTTATTTTCCATAATTACATCAAGAACTTGAGTAATTGGATCTATTTTTCCATATTCTTCGACTTCTTCTTTAGTTCTATACAATTGTGCATCAGACATTGAGTGTCCTCTATATCTGTAGGTTTTCATATCTAGAAAAGTTGGTCCATCGCCACGACGTGCTCGTTCTATCGCCTCGTACATTGCTTCGGCAACTTTAACTGGGTTCATACCATCAACTGGTCCGCAAGGCATTTCGTAACCAAGACCCAATTTCCA
>JAYVGE010000319.1:0-21037 GCA_043772515.1 Flavobacterium sp.
AAATCAATAACGAAGATATTGACAGCAAAAAGATTGAAAAAATTATCGAAAAGGCTTTAAACAAAATATAAGTACTATGCTCATTACCAAAATAATTGCCAAAAACTTTAAAACCTATCGGGAACTCGACTTGGATTTAACCGTAAACGAAGAGCAGCCAATAATATTAATTGGTGGAGAAAATGGTGGCGGAAAAACCACTTTATTTCAAGCTATTTATAGCGCATTGTATGGTCTAAAAGTTAAAGACGAACAACACTTCAATAAATTGCAAAACGCTGGAGAAAGAGCAAAAAACGCAGGTAATAGCAGCAACAAAATTGAATTAGAAATTCACTTTACTGGAAAAGTATTGCACAATGATTATAAATACATAATCAAAAGGTTATATACACTTAATGCGCAAAATAATCCAGTAGAAGCGGTAATGCTTAATCTTAACGGAGATGTTTTTAACTACGGTACAGCAACTCCACACGCCGAAAGAGTAAAAAAAGAAGCCGAAGTAAATAAAATAATCAAAGCTAATCTGCCACAAGAATTAAGTAAATATTTCCTTTTCGATGCAATGGAAGCAGGTAATTTGTTAAAGGACGAATACCTTAATCGTGTCATTAAAGAGAATATTGAAAACGTAATGGGTTTCAATAAATATACACAGTTAGGCAATGCAACCAATACACTAACGCAGGAATACATTGCGCAAAGTATCGAAGTTGAAGAAGAAAGAATTCAATACAAAAACCTTTTAGAAGAGCATAAAAAATATCAAGATTTAATAGATGCTACTAAAGTAAAGTATGATAGAAGTTTGAGTTATTCATTAGCTCAAAAAGAATTCTATGAAAGTGCCAAAGAAGGTAAAAATTTTCAAGCGAATATCAAAGAGCAAATTCAAATTGTAGAAAGAAAGATAGAGGATATTTTAAATAAGGAAACCCTTTTTATTGACCAATCAGAAAAATTCCTTAATGATATTGAAATTCAGGTTTTCATTCCGAAGCTCATTACTATTGTTCAAAACGAAATTGAATTAATACTTTCGGAGAAAAGTCAACAAAACAACAACGATTTTATAGAGCCGGAACACATCAGAAAAGTTTCAGACAAAGTGTTGGAATTCCTAAAAGAATACAATTTAATCAATGGAGAACTAACTTCCGAACAGAAAATAAAACTAGCAGATTATATCCTTAAAAAATCAGGTCAAAACAAAAATGATACGGAATACGATTTTATTGATAAAAACGATATAATTCATTTCGAACAATTGTTAGGTTGGTCAAGCATCAATCAATACAACACACTCGAACAGCAAAAGAGTAGTTTAGAAAAAGAATTGGCTTCGTTACCTAATTTGAAAATTCAGTTATTGGATTTAAGGAAAAATGATATGGGCGGTGGCGAAGAAACTATACAAAACTTTGAAGCAAACGAATTAAAAATAAAAGAGTACAAGGAAGCTATCAAAAATTATCAGTCTGATATGGAGCTTTTAGACAAAAAAATTAAAAGATTTGATTTGTCTGATGATGAAGTACCAAATCCAAAATTGGAGGTGCTAAAAAAACTAGGCCCATTATTTTCTAAAATATCAAATGCTTTACTGGATAATAAAAAATCCCGTATAGAAGAAGCAATGAAAAATGATTTGAATACAACACTCGTGGTTTATGAAAATCAAATAGATCGGGTAGAACTTTCAGAAGATTTGAGCAACTTGTCATTCAAAATTTTCCACAAAGCAGGAAACGAAATCTATTTGGAAGAACTTAATGCTGCTTCAAAACAAATAATTATCCAGGTACTTTTAAAATCATTGCATTATTATGGAGATTACAATCCACCAGTAATGATTGATACAGTTTTTGGTTATTTAGATGAAAAAAGTAGGGCTTCATTACTCGAAAATTACTTTCCTAAACTATCACATCAAACCATTTTATTGAGTACCGATAGTGAAATTAGAAAAGCGATTGATTTGGGTAAAATCGAAAATTTCATTTCCAAAAAATTCACGCTCGTTAGAGACAAGGAAAACCAATTGACAAAAGTAGTTGAAGGTTATTTTGAAAATTAATAATAAGAAATTATGGCAGCAATAGAAACAGGTTTAAGACAAGCGGAAGCATTAAATTCAAAAATGAATGATTTGCGGGAACGTTTGGAAAAACACATCAATTTAAAAAACTATACCGATAATCATAAAAATGTTACGCCAAAGGGTAATGCAAAACTGATGCGTATTTGTTTGATTGCAGGTTTATCCGATAATGAAAAAAGAAATAAAGAAGTGCTGAATATTCAAATGTCGTCTAACAGTATTCATCCAACACTTTTTACGGTTCACAATCTAAATGGAATGTTGTCGTCAATGATAAAGTTGCGATACCACGATTTAGAAATAAATTGGGAAGATAACATTACAAAAAGCAAAGTGGTTAATGCGGAAATTTTCAGAGGTTTTGATTTACTAATGAAAGGCGATACACTTCAAGAATGGCTAAAAGTAAGTACAACAGCATCTATAAAGGCAGGTCAAATACCATTATTAAACTTAAATATTGGTAATTATGATGGGGATATTAATGCTTATTTAGATATGAATAGCAAGAATGTAACCAATACTCAAATTCTTATTGCAGGTTCAACAGGTTCAGGAAAATCAAACCTTTTAGCCGTTTTAATGAACGAAATGCGTTCATTATCAGTTGAAAGTAATTATCCGGTAAATTTTCTTTTCTTCGATTACAAAGGAGAGTTTTCAGATGTGGCAAATAATGATTGGCTGCAACATTTTGAAGTAAACCGTACGGCTATTTTAGATCCAATGGTAGAACCTTTACCTTTTACACCTTTCAAAGATTTTGTAGGTAAAACACAAAACGAAATCAATCTATACTCAACAGAATTGGCAAACGCATTATTAGCTATTGATAGCGCAAAAATTAGCGCCAATATGAGTAATAGATTATCAGAAGCTATAATCAATGCTTATAAAGACACAAAAGGAAAACCAATCAATTTTACAACTATAATAGAGAATTATACCAATTTACAGCCACAAAACGAACGTGAAAGAATGGATAGTGTAAAATCGGTTTTAAGTCAATTAGAGCGGGCTAATCTATTCTTAAATGATGATAGAATTGATTTAATTGGAAATAGTTTTATCGTAAAAATGGATAAATTTCCAAAAGAAGGTCCAATTGGAAAAGCAATAGTATATTTCATAGTATCAAAATTAAATTCCATTTACGAAAATCTACCAGTTCAAGCCAATGATAAAGAAAAAGTAGAATTAAGACACTTTACAATCATTGATGAAGCCCATTATATGCTAGGATTTGACAACAAACCACTTCGTGATTTGATTGCAGTAGGTCGTAACAAAGGAATGAGTATCATTTTGGCAACTCAAAATATGGATGCCTACAAAAGCAAACATTTTGATTTCTATGCCAATGCACAATATCCATTAATAATGAAGCAGCAATCAATTAACGATAGTGTTTTAAAAGATATGTACGGAGTAGCAGGAAACGATTTAGTAGAAATAAAACAAGCCATTGCTGGACTTCAAAAAGGAGAATTAATTATCAAAAACAACGAAGCTATTATATTAGGTTTTGGTAAGAAGTTTAAGAAAATTAAGGTTAGGCATTTGATATAAATGATTTGATTACGTCAAAAAAAGTCAAGTAGGAATGCCTTTAAAGTAAAATAAAGTGTTTTTTTATTAAAAATCAAACTAAGAACTACGGAAAACGATAAAATTGAATGCGGTAGAAAACACTTCAAAACTATTGGTGTAGATTATAATGTAGTAACGGGTATTAAAAGTTCAGGAATATAATGATCAAAAGAATTCAATCTTTAAAAAACTTCGGTGTTTATAAAAACTATAGACATAGCGGAACCTTGCCTGATTTCAATAATAAAAATATAATCTATGGATGGAATTATTCTGGAAAAACAACTCTGTCAAGGCTGTTTTCATTTATAGAAAATAAGAAAATTAATTCCGAAGAATTTCCTGAGATTGAATTTGAAATCATACTAGAGAACGGTACAAAAATAAACCAAGCCAATATAGATTCCTTTCCATTCAATGTAAGAGTCTTTAATTCTGATTTTATCAAAGATAATTTGAGATTCGATTCTGACGACAAAAAAATGAAAGGGATAACTTTTGATATTGGTGAAAATGCTCATTTGCGCCCACTAATTGAAGCAAATGAAACCTATATAGCTAAAGCAAAATTAAAAGTCATTGATAACTCTGATTGCACTAATCTATTCAATGAATTTTCAAATTCTAAATTTACTAAACAGGCAAAAATCATAAAGAATGATCATTTTAACAGTCTAATTGAATTTAATAAAGGGCACTTAGATAAATTAATAGGATCTAAAGAGGATACAATTAGTAATATTATTACTGATGAAGCTTCGTTAAGTAAAATCAAAGCTGATTCTATTTCAAAAAATGACAAAGACAAAATTGACATAAAGGAATACCAAATTAAGCTGAATGATTTAGTCCAAAAAGTTAGTGATTTTATTGAAAAAGAACCCAAAGCAGCCACACAAGAAGAAATTCTTGGTGATGAAGATTTGTATAGTTGGGTAAGAACAGGTGTTAGATTACATGAATCAAAACAACTGGAGAATTGTGCTTTTTGTAAATCCGATTTAAAATCGGAAAGAATAATAAACTTAAATGCTTATTTTTCAAATGAAGCTGCTATTCTAAAAGATGTATCTGTTGAGTTAATAAGTGAAATTAATGCTGAAATAGAATATTTTGAAAAAATTGATATTCGTAACAAAAGTAAAAATGATTTAAACGAAAGTTTACAATCAAAATTTCAAGATTTAGTGCAGGAATACAATGCCATTTGTGGAGAGTATTGTTCAGTACTAAATAAATTGAAATTAATCATTGAAAATAAAGTAACAAATTCACTTTTCGTCGCTCAAACTTTACCTGAAATAAACACTGAGGTAGTAACCATTTTGTTGAAATGGATTACTGATGTAAAAACTGTATTTGAAGAACATAATCAAATTGTTGAAAATTTTCAATCAAATCAAAATAACGCTAGGGATAGCTACAAAAAACATTTGGTTTCGAGATATTTAATTGATGAAAATTACTATGAGTTCAAAAGGAAAAAGGAAATTGAAGAAAAATATCATCAAATATTTAATGCTAGTATTTCTGTTAAAGAAAATGAAAACAAAGTGTTTTCCGACCAACTTCAAAGTATTACAGCTGGCAAAAGTGAACTTAACAAATTTATTAAATTATTTTTAAGAAGAGAGGATATTCAAATAGATGTAGTTGAAAACAATCACTTTGTTTTAAAAAGGGGTGATATTATCGCTAAAAATTTAAGTGAAGGCGAAAAAACCGCTATTGCTTTTTCTCACTTTATGGTAATGTTAGATAGTTTAACCGAAGGAGGTAAATTATTAGAAACCGTTGTATTTATTGATGACCCTATTTCGAGTTTAGACGCTAATCATATTGCTCAAATAACCTCATTGATAAATTCATTTTTCTTCAGAAAAGGAATTGATCCGGCTAATCCAGCTAAAGTGGTCGATTGCTTTTTACAACTTTTTGTATCAACACATAATTTTGAATTTTATTCATTTTTAAGAGACGCTAACAATATTAAACGCAGAAAAAAAATAGTAAAAGAAAATGGTGAAAAAACAGAAGTTCCTGCTTGCAATTCTTTTTTCATTAAAAAAGTATCGATTGATTCTTCAATAATTGAAAACATGCCCACTTCATTATCAAGTTATAAATCAGAATACATCTATTTATTCTCCCTGATTTATGATTTTTTCGAGTCAGATTGTAGTGTACAAAATTTAAATTACATATTACTGCCGAACGCCGTTCGTCGATTTTTAGAAATTTACACCTTGATAAAACTGCCTGGGAACAAAGGAGAAATTGATAGTAGAATCAATGAACTTGTTGGAGACGTTAATGAACTAAAAATTTTACATCACTTTTCTCATTTTACGTCTTTTGAAAAAGCAACAAGACACGATGAGCTGATTTTAAGATTACCCGAAGTAGTAGCTGATGTTTTCACATTGTTAGGCAATGACATAAAACATTATGAATCTTTATGTAATGCGATAAATAAAAGAGTTTTTGTTATTGAAAACCCTTAAAATAGAAGGTACCACTGTCTTAATATCATAATTTTCAAAATAAGTATGTCTTTTCTTTCCCGTATAATTATTCCAGTGAAACTTAGCTCCGTTTCCAATACAACAAAGTTTACCACTTTATAATTTATATTCAAATTAAATTTGCCTTAGCAATCTTAATAACATAAAAACCATGTCATTAAAAATAATACACACCGCCGATTGGCATCTTGGACAGACCTTTTTGCAAAAATCAAGAATTGAGGAACACCAATATTTTATAGATTGGTTGTTAGAAACCATTCAAACGCAAGCTATTGATGCTATTATTATTGCGGGTGATATTTTTGATGTTTCGAGTCCTTCGGTAGAAGCCATAAATAAATACCATTATTTTTTATTGGAGGCTTATAAACTGAATGTACAAGTCATAGTTATTGGCGGCAATCACGATTCGGCGTCTCGATTAAATTCATATAAAGATATTTTTAAAATTTTAAATGTAAGTATTGTCGGTGGCGATCTAAATAATGTGGGGGAACTAATCCCTGTTTACAAACGCGGAACGACCAATGCTACTGCCGTTGTTGCCGCAGTGCCTTATCTTAGGGATGGTGATATTCGTAAAATTACCGAAGGCGAAACCATCAATGAAGCCCATGGTTTATTTACATCGGAAGTAAAAAAACACTACGATAATTTGTTGGAACAAGCAAAATTGAATCACCCCAATCTTCCAGTTATTGGTACGGCGCATTTGTATGTAACCGGCTGTTTGCTTAGCGAACCCGCCGAAAAAAGAATGCATTCCCTGGTTGGAACACTCGGGCAAATTCCATCGACTGTGTTTTCTGGCGGTTATGATTATATTGCGATGGGGCACATTCATAAACCTCAAATGATCCAACATCCGGATAATGTGAATGCAAAATATGCAGGTTCTCCTATTCCGCTGAGTTTTAACGAACGTAATGATCTAAAGGAAATCACCATTTTAACGATTGTCGATAATAAAATTGCGCATGAATCGCTGTCTATACCTTTGCAAAGGAGCGTGATACGATTTGAAGGAAAGGCTGATGAAATTATTGAAAAAATAAAATTACATGAACCTTCAAATGTATTGCCAACATGGGCAGAAATTATCATTACCGAAGCTGTAAATTATATTGAATTCAACAATGAAATCAATGATTTATGTATTGGAAAAAATATAGAGATTTTGAACCGAACCACTAAGTTTACCTCTTCCGACAATCAATCGGTAAGAGCCGAATATATTGCCGGAACGGATAATAATCCTTTAGAAGATATCCCTAAAATTTTCACCCTAAGATGTGAAAAGAAAGGAATGGACAAAGAAAGTATTACCGAAATAATGCCATTGTTTATGCAAATATTGGATGAAATTAACAACACACATTAGGTTTTCGAAAGCAATTTAAGATTTTAGAATTCTACTCTATTCCCCAAAAAAAAACATCGCCTTCAAATGAAAATTTTAAAAATAAACATCAACAACATACAATCTTTGAAAGGGGTTCAACCCGAAATTAATTTTACCGACGGTATTTTGGCACATTCAGGTTTGTATGCCATTACCGGGCAAACAGGAGCCGGAAAATCGACCATTTTGGATGCGATTACTTTGGCATTATACGGCAAAATAAATCGATACGGCAATGATAAACCAAGTTCGGAAATAATCACCCACAATCAAAAAGAGGCTTATGCTGAGGTTACTTTCGAGGTAAATGACATCGTTTATTTGGCTCGATGGGCGGCCTCATTCACAAGAACGGGTACAATTAATCAAACTGATGAAAGGAAATTATCTCGAAAAGAGAACGGTGAATTTCGGTTAATTGCCGAAAAAGTATCGAATGTCAATCCAATGATAGAAGAAATTATTGGACTGAAATACGAGCAATTTACCAAATCTATTTTGTTGGCTCAAAATAATTTTTCAGCATTTTTAAAGGCAAAACCAGATGAACGTGCCGAAATGCTAAGCAAAATAACTGGCACACAAATTTATGAAGAAATATCGAAGAAGGTTTTTGAGCAAGCAAAGACATTTGAAGATGAAATAAAAAGCTTGAGAGCTACCATAAACGGGAATATTTTAAATGAAGAGGAATTAAGCGGAATTAAGGTTTCTTTTGAAGAGAAAGAAAATGCGATTAAAGAAATAGAACCGAAATTAATCCAAGTTCTAGGAGAAATTGCTTGGTTGGCTGCTGTTGAAAGTACGAAAACGGAAATCAATCAGCATAAAAATTCGCTCGAATTTGTGAAGCAACATTTTTTAGATAATATCGAGTTGTATCAAAAATTAGATCATTACAACAAAGCTACATTGATAGAAAAGGATTGGCAAGCTTTTCTAAACTCTGGAAAAGAGTGCGCTAAAAATACCGAAAACACGCAAAGAACAACTGATGAGATTGAAGATTTAAATACAAAATTGCTAACTATTGCGCCCGAATTAGAATCTGCAAGCAAAAAATTAGAGGAAACTCAAAAAGAGCAATTGCTCAAAAAACCATTAATTGAAAGTGCCAAAATAACTTTTGGTGCGATTGCAAATACTAATGAAACTCTAAAACAAAATACTAAAGATTTAGTAACAGCAAAAAGCAATTTCGATTCAAACCTAGAAGATTTGAAGGCTCAAACATCCAAAAAATCAATCTTGGATACTGCAATTGAAGAGAACCAAAAAAACATTGTACAATATGGAAAATATGGCTCTTGGGAAACTGAAAAGGGTGCTGTGAGTTTAAAACAGCAAGATATTGAAAAATCTCAAAAAGAAATCGAATCGTTTAATATTGAAAGTTTGCAAAAAAAGATTTCTGATTACGATATGAAAAATATTGGCATAGAAAAGTTATTGCAAAACACAAAAAACGAAAACGCTGCATTAAAATCTGAAGTTGAGTTATTAGAATTACAAAAAAAAGATTCAGATACCTTAGAAAATTTATCTAAACTAAAAGACAATACAAAAACCGATTTAGAAAACTGGAAGAAATTATCAGAGTATGCTCCAAAATTAGAGAATCAAAATAATCAACTAGAAATAAATTCCGCCGAATTAATTACCGCTAATTTATCCAAGGAAACTTTAGAAACAGCCATTTTAGACAAAAAAAAATCGCTGGGGATTTTACATGAAAATAAAAACTTAAAACAGTTATTGGCAAGTTTTGAGGAACACCGACACGATTTAAAAGAGGACGAAGATTGTCCGTTATGTGGTTCTAAAGAGCATCCTTATACCCTTAATTTACCTGAAATATTTTCTAAAAATGATATTGACGAAAAAATTAAGGAATTTGATTTCGAAATTAGATCCAAGGAAAATGAAAAGGAAGAAGTTGTAAAAAAAGTGGCAAGTTCCAGTCAACAAATCATAAACACGAATAAAAATATTGCTGAAATTCAGGAAGCTATTGCTAAATTAAAATCCGTTTTACAAGTCGAAAAAGAGTTAAAAATGGAGGATATTCAAACTGCAATTCTCAATATGGAAGCTGAATTTGACTTTGTTCAAGCCCGGATTAATAAACTATCGGAATTGAATTCAAATTATGACCGTGTTAATAAATTATATTCCTATAAAACCAACGAATTAAATGAAATTCATTTGGCAGATACTGCATATCAAACTACCAAAAAACAAATAGACGAAAAGGAAGTTAGCATAGCCGAAAATTTCGCCTTTATAAAAAAGATATTCCTTTCATTTGATGAGAATTTAGAAGAAAATGACATTGCAGTCGTTTCTGAAATCGGCAAGAAACTAGCTGAGGGTTTAAGAAAACTGAATGCTGTAAATGAAATTTTAAAAGCCAATCAGACTGAGATTGTAACCGTAAACAATGCCATAACTGCATTTTCAACAAAAAGCTCCAGCTTAGAAGAGAGTGTTTCGAAGCATCAAAAAGAAGATGAAGCACTTAACGCTAAAAAAGGTTTGTTGGAGAATGAATTTAAAGATCAAACTGCCAATTTTGAATTGAAATCACCACAAGAGGAAGAATCCCGTTTGCAAATTAAAGTTAAAGCCGAACAAGATTCAGTAAACAAATGGAATGGTGAAAAGGAAGTTACCTTGGCTTCTATCAAAAATAAACAAACTGATTTAGAGAAATTAGTTGCTGAAAAATCAGACCTTGATAATGCATTTCTTCTGGCAACAACGCATTTGAATCGTAAACTCACCGAAAATGGTTTTGAAAACAGTACGAAATTACAAGAAGCATTAAACTTGGAAAACAGTGCTTTACTAATGACGCAAAAACAAACATTCGAAAATGAAAAACAACAAATAGAAGGGGCATTGAAAGCCAATTTACTCAAACAAGAGGAGTTCAATTCCAATCCTTTAACAGCAAAATCAGCCGAAGATTTGAATGTCGAAAAAGTGGTTTTAGAGCAAGACAAAACCAAAATAAACCAAGAAATCGGGCAACTAACAGAACAAATCAATAATAATAATAAAATACGAGAGGAAAATCAACTGATAATTGATGCAATCAAAACAAAAAATAGTGTATTCCAAAAATGGGATTTATTAAATAAAATGGTAGGTTCTGCCGATGGCAAAGCTTTTAAAAAATTCGCTCAAGATTTTACGCTTTCCTTATTGGTACAACACGCCAATAAGCATCTAGAAACTATGTTCAACAGATATGAACTTTTCAAAGATGATACCTCAGATGAAATGGAATTGCAAATAAAAGACAATAATTTTTTTGGTGAAATTCGCAATATTAATTCGCTTTCCGGTGGAGAAACTTTTTTGGTAAGTTTGTCTTTAGCGTTAGGATTGTCCGACCTTGCGAGTAAAAATACTAAAATCCGTTCCCTTTTTATTGATGAAGGTTTTGGTTCACTAGATCCCGAAAACTTGAATAATGCATTAGACACGCTCGAGTTGCTTCGCCAAAATGACGACCGTCAAATTGGAATCATCTCACATGTGGAAGAATTGAAAAAAAGAATTACAACCCAAATTCAAGTAAAAAAATATACAAGTGAGTTTAGTACTATTGAAATTGTAGATTAACAACTAAGAATTAGTACAATTATTAAATAAAATTTTGTCGCAAATATCTCGTATATTTGCGACAAAATAAAACAACAAAACCTATGCAAAGTACTGATGACAAAGTGATTGCTAAAATTAAAAAAGCCAAGAGGGGTTCGCTTTTTTTTACGGAAGACTTTTTAGCCTTTGGCTCGGCAAAGACTGTAGCTAAAGCATTAGAAAGAATGGTAGAGAAAGAAGAAGTTTTTCGTGTGGCGCGTGGCATTTATACACGCCTGGAGAAAGATCCTATTTTGGGTTTGCTAAAACCTAGTACTGAGACTATTGCACAAGCCATTGCTAAAAGAGACAAAGCACGTATTGTCCCTACAGGCGTACTAGCACTCAATGCACTGGGCTTATCTACCCAAGTACCAATGAATGTAGTCTATCTAACTGATGGAGCTTCCAGAAAAATTGACTTAGGTAAACGTAAAATTCTTTTCAAAAATACAGCACCAAAGAACCTTTCTGCTATCGGTAAAATAAGTAGTTTAGTAATTCAAGCATTAAAAGAAATCGGTAAAGACAATACTACAGAAACCGAAATAGAAATTATATTGAAGCAGCTAGCCAAAGAAGAACCCTATCGTTTAGAACACGATATCAAGTTGGCTCCAGAATGGATTAGAGTAATCATGCGTCAAGCACTAAAAACAGACAAAAATGCATAAGTGGTTTGTAATCCCCGAGAGTACCAAAAGAAACGCCTACATTCAAATATCCGAAAAAACAGGTATGGCAGACTTTGCAGTCGAAAAAGATTGGTGGGTAGTACAAACCTTATCCATTATTTTTGAAATGGAAGTAGGACAGCATTTAGTTTTCAAAGGCGGAACCTCATTAAGCAAAGCTTGGAAATTGATAGAACGCTTTTCAGAAGATATTGACCTTGCTATTGACAGGAATTTTTTAGGATTTGAGGGCGAATTATCAAAAAATCAACGTACAGAATTAAGAAAAGCGACTAGTAGGTATGTTGCTGAAACTTTTTTTGGTGAATTGCAAAAAAAGTTCCAAGAAAAAGGGCTATTAGGGGTAGCATTCGAATTGGTTGAAACCAGTGACAGCGATCAAGATCCTAGAATTATTGAAATTTATTACCCTAATGTGATAGAATCTCCTGGCTATATCCAACCTCGAATAGTAGTAGAAATTGGTTGCCGTTCATTAAGAGAACCTTTTTCGGTACAAACATTTGCATCACTCGTTGATGAAGAATATACCGAAAGTGATTTTGCTCAAGCACCTATAAAAGTTCCAACAGTAAATCCGGAACGAACCTTTTTAGAAAAAATATTCTTGTTACACGAAGAATTCCACAAACCCATAGAGAAAATTAGAGTAGATCGATTGAGTCGTCACCTATATGATGTGTTTCACCTAGCTAAAACAGATTTTGCGATAACAGCATTAAAAGATAAAGAGTTGTATAAAACCATTGTAAATCATCGTCATAAATTTACTCGTGTTGGTGGTGTAAATTACAATGGACACCAACCACAAACGATAAACCCGATTCCAATTCCTGAAGTAATAGAAGCGTGGAGAGCAGATTATAAAATAATGTTGGAACAAATGATTTATGAAGAGAATCCACCTACATTTGATGATATAATCAAGGAGTTAACAAATTTGAAAGATAAAATCAATGCTTTCGAGTGGACGATGGAGAGTAAATTCCCAATACCAAATAACTAATCAGTAAACATCACGGGCAATCAAGCGGTCTCTCTCTGGTCGTTCGCTTTGTTCCGTTCGGCTGTTCCAGTCGGTCGTTCCTTCCTCCGTTCCACAGGCACTACACAGCATAAAAAAAAACAGCAGTCCCGCTAAAAAGGCGGGACAGCTATTTTTTTTCTGCTGTTCCGTTCCTCATCTTCACACGCTCTCTTCCTGCGTTCGTCGGGGCTACTACATCCACAATACAGCTTCATTCCGTTTCGCTCCGCAGGCTACACTCCACTTCATTCAGCAGTATTGTGTCTGTCGCCCCTTGTTAATTTGGCGGTTGCTCCTTCGCCCAGCCATCGGGGTTGGCTCCGTTCCGTGAAAAACGTCACTTTGCCCTAAATCAAGGTACTCCGCCGAAAAGGCGGATGACTTTTATTTTTTCCCCGCCGTTTCACGCTCTCAGTACTCCTCTCCACTTCGCAAGGGCTACGTTTCGTTCCCGTCCTGAGGTGGCTGTTCGATTGCCGCAACACCGCCACTGCGCTCCTCGAAAAATAATAATCTCCGTTTCTCTACGATTATTTTTTTCTGCGGTGCTTGGGGGTGTTTGATTGCCGTTTCCAAAAGAACGTCCCCAAAAAAAGGAAAACAAGAACGCCTGTCTAAAAAAAAATAAAAAAAAGAAAGTAAAGTTAAGCTCCAGTTTCAAAAAAAGTAAAGTTCAAGCCCTCCGGGTTTTTAATAAAATCTCCACCCTTGCATTTCCAAAACATCTTTTGATTATACGATAAGGTTTCCAATTCTGAAGAAACAGTTGGGTAGTATTTTATTAAAAAAACCTGACTTTTTTGAAACCTCCGCTAATAGGACGACTTTCTTTTTTTTCTTTTTTTCTTTTAAAAATGATTTAAAAAGAGATACTAATCTTAAATCATGAATTATGTCCACATTCTACATCCTTACACACCGAGCCGGAAACACCTACAGCAAACCAACAATTTTTATTTTAAACAAAGGAATGAACAGTGGTAAGTCAATGAAACAACCCACCGCTAATTGCTTTGCTCTCATTACCAAAACAGAAAAGGAAGCCGAAGACCTTTATCACGTGGCTTTAGCATTATGGCAAACCAAATTTTGGCATCCTTATCTTGTTGGCTCAGTAATTCCTTTTTTACGAATCAATGAATTCAAAGGAGAGTTTTATAAAAAATCCAAAGAAATGATTTCAGAACATGAAGAGCACATCCAAACCATGACTAAAATTAAAGAGCTTCAAAAAGCTTCAGACCTTTTCAATCAGAACCTTGCTTTAATTGAAGAAATGAAACGAGTTGTTTTATATCGATATTGTAAATAATATAATTGCTATTTTTATAAAAAATTACTCTATGGATACTTTCAGTGTATGTGTTACTATTGTATCGGCTTTGCTAAGCATAGCCTATCCCATTATTATTCAAATAACTTCTAATGACAAATATTCTTCAGAAGTACTTTTGAATTTATTTGATAATAAAACAGAGAGAAAAGTATTTTTACCAAATTTAATTTTAGTTCTCATATTTATTGGAATTTACCTTTTAAATTTATCTTCTTTATTTCAATTCAAAACCAATTGGGTTAATTTCATCTTCGAAAATTCTGCTTTAATAATCATTTCCATTTTGACAATTCTATTGATTATTAACTTTATCAGACTAGTCAAAATAGTACAAACTTTCTACAGAACTTCAGCATTAATTGAGTATTTATCAAAATATAAGAATGAAGTAATAGAAAATAATAATTTTGAAACATTTGATTGTCTTGCGGATTTATTATACTGGTCAATTCAAAATCAAGACACAAATGCATCAAAACAGTTGTCAAATTATTTTTATGATATTTTTCAAGATTACCGAGAAAAGCATGACGGAAAGCAGGCGCTAATTTTTCCAGATAAGTTTTACTTAATGATTTATAGGACAATCGAAAAAATTGTAAATACTGATAAAAATGTGCTACATGTTATAGAACATAGAGCAGTCAGTGGGATTTGGATATTAGGTGAATATTCAAATACAGCAATGATTAGCGAAGAAAGTTATAGATGGTTATGGAAAAATCTGGTTTTAATGGTAAACAAAGATAAAGACGATTTAATTTTTAATTTTTGGGAAAATTCACATCAATTCTTTAAATATAATTTTGAATACATTTCTCCAGAATATCAATTTGAAGATGGAGAATATTTTATCTTAAACCAAAAGGAAATCGATTTAAGTAATATTTTGAGAGATAATTTCTTTGAGTTTCATATTGCTCTAGGAGGATTATTATTGTTCAAACAAAAATTTGATCTAATAAAGAAAATTTTTAACTATACTACAAGTATTCCAGCAGACTATGTACTTCTACCAAAACATATGTTTGAAATATATCAATTATTCTTGAATTTTTTTGACCCTTACGATAGAAAATACCCTTGGATAACTCATAAATATTATTTTCCTGGATTGAATGGTTTAAATGCAGATAGAGAAATAAAAGATTGGATATGTAAATACTTGAGTTTATTATTTATTAGACAGTTAAATATCACAAGTCATTATAGCGGTTATGATCCGTCTGAACTACATAATTTACCAAATGAACTAGCAGAAAAAAGATTTTGGGCAGAAAACATAAAATATTTTAATAATTATATTGATGAAATACTAAAAGCAGAAGATGGTATTTTAAAAATATATGGTTTTAATGAAGATAAAAATATTTATCTAACAAAAGCAAAACAATTAGAGGAAAAAGTAATACAAGATTATAGTATACAAGAACAAACGAATGAGCCAACAAAAGAAAAAGTGCAACTTTTCTATGAAAGTTCAAATGATATTCTTAAAAGGGTATTTTCAAAATACAAAGAAATAGGGAACGAAGGTATATTACCTCTTGGAGAAGAAATATTGGAATTTAACATTCAAGGATTGAGTAATATAACCGACAAAAGCACTTTTTTAGATAATGGTATTGAACACATGAATTTCCACACTTTCTTAGCAGAAAGTGTTTCAAAAAGAATTTCCGAGGGTTATTTTCAAATTTTCAATTCAAAAACTACTACTAAATTCGTATTTGAACAAGAAAATGTTTTTACAGCAATTTCAAAAATGAAGCTAAATCCAGATTTACATTTGATTATTGTGTTTGGATTTATCAATATTGAATACTATATAGAAAACTTAAAAACAGAAAATCTCTTAAAAGATAAATATAATGGGATATCAATAAGATACTATTCTGGAACAGCATATGGCCTAAGTAATTCAATATTTATATTAAATAAAGAAGATTTACCATTTGTAGAATACATTGAATTAAATAATGAAATAGAAGATTTATATGAATTGGAACGAATTAACACAGATTTCAATATTTATGCAACTGTTTCAGATTTAAACAAAAACACAAAACTGCGAACTGAACTAGAGAAAGATAAAAATTCCAGTAATGAAAATCTAACAAAATCAGTTTTGCAAGCAATCATGTTCAAAATATTAATTAAATGGAAAAAAGAAATAAAAATGTACCAGATTTACGTAAAAAACTCATATGATGAAAAGAGAAAAGAAAGTAATATTGATGAGGTAAAAGCTTTTTAATTTTGTAAAATAAAGAAAGCCTAGCATTAGACTAGGCTTTCTTATTAATCCGGAAAAGGTTACCAATCAAAACCGGACTATTTATTTTTAGATTTTGTGAACCATTTTAAAAGGAGTGAAACCATAAAACTTACAATTGCTCCCGTGACCGCTAAGATAATAGTTTTTATAATATCTTCAGAAGCGATACTTGGAATAATACTCAACAAAGTGCCGCTTGCAGTTCCAACTTGTAACGTGTTATTTGATTCCATCTCTCGGTAAATTTTCATTGTCTTTGCTCAATCGGTCAACGATTTCGTGTTTTGCATCGTGGTCAACAGTAATCTGGCTCACAGCCGATAAAACGCCTCCGGCAACTGCAGCATAACCTGCAATAGTCACAACAACTGTGGGTAAAACAACTGGAGCAGCAATCACACTTCCGCTTATGGCCAACAAAGCCAAGCCAATGGTTCTTAAAATCCTAAAAAACTTCGGAGTAGGCGCTTTTGCGCGTTCAATTAAATTCATAATCATACTTTCTTAGATTGGACAATTATTTTTACATCTACATCGCGTTCTAAAACTGGATAAACCAAAGTTTTCAATTTTTTAAACGCTTTTCGGGAAGAATTTCCCTTTCCAATTCCAGTGTGTTTTGTTACAGGAGCAATGCAGCCTTTTAATTCCATTTTAGCTTCATTGGCGGGATGGATTAATATCAAACCTCTACCCGGAACATTTCTCAAATGCAAGTGCCATTGAAATTTTGGACTAGACCGCTTCAGTAAAACATATTCTCCTTCAGGAATACAAGAAATCCGTTTTTGATTTCCCAACCAAGGTAACTCGATGGTATAACAAACTATTGTGCCGTTCCATTCTAAAACTCCCTGCGTTCCCTCGGGAAAATACGTCCTATTCAACACCAAAATCATCTTACAATCCGCTTACCTGAACCAATGCCACTGGATTATATGCGCCATTTTTCAATGGGTACATTTGTCCATTCACTTCTTGGTAAAACTCAACTCCCAAAGCCAAAAACAAAGGATGGATACTGTTTGCAGTTACCATATTAGTTTGGCTAATGGCAGCCGTAGGAGTAGGGTCCCATGGTAGAATTGCCGTTTCAGAATTCGCAACAACGAAGGTTTCTGCTTCAAAATCTACCTCAGCACCAGCAGAAATAATTTTGAAATGCGTGGTTCCACCTGGAGCTGCAATCATGTTGGCAGGAACAAATGAAGCCAAATCAACTTTGATTTCACCAGTTACTCTGTCAATAGTTGCCACAAACGGAGCGAATAGACTGGTACCCAGTTTTCCTCTGATGTTGAATTCAAAACCAGCGAGCAGTTCCGCTTCTCCATCAATCACATTTCTCAAACCTCTCACACTTACTAAATCTGCTTGAATCACTTTCACCATTCTTTGAGTTAGTCGGCTCACCATTCTGCCATCAGCAGAATTTAAGAGCAAAACTCTCAAAGCCGTTCTCAAAATCTTTCCAGCCTTTCCGGCTCTTCCAAATTCGGAACCGTTTTCACGCGTTCTTTGAAACGCAGGATCACTTTTAATTCTGCTCGCATCTATCCCACCTTTTTCACGGGCCAAATGCCCGTCCTGGGTTTTGTAAAAAGTAATATCCCCGATAGTACCTTTTAATTTAATTATGCCTTTCTGTCTTGCCATAATTCCTAAAATTTAAGTTTGAAATAATTTAAAACACCCTCAATCCAAGACTACGTTGCAACATTTTTCGATTGATTTCAAAACAAATTTTAGCCAATAAAACCATATAAAAAAGTCATCACTATTCCATATGTCACTATGTGACACAAATGGCATAAATCGACGTAAATACTCATTTTAACCAATCATAAATAGAAGTAAATTGCCGCTTCTGGACAAAAGAGTTTTTTTACTAATTTTATTCAATATAATAAATTGGATTACAGGAGTTTCAAGTAAGTCAAAGCCTAATCAAAGCTATAGATAGTGTATGAAAACAGAAAACAAGAGGTTGTGTATCTACCCGAAGGACATACAACGAATTACCGGAAAGAGTTATCGTCAAAGTATTAGACTACTTCAAAAAATCAGAAAAAAACTGAACAAGCTCGAAAATGAGTTTGTTTCAATCGAGGAGTTTTGTCAATATACCAGTTTAAAAATTGAACAAGTTGAACCTTTAATTATTGGTTGAAAATGTGTTTAACCTATTCATATTTTGAACGCTACCCGTTTAATAACCCGTTTAATAACCCGTTCAACAACCTGTTCATTTTTTAGTGTTGTTTCCTCTAAATTTCGTTGCATTTATCTGCATTATTCTGTATATTTACAGCTCACAAATTAATAGAATTCACTACGATAAAAAAGGGGGTAATTTCGGTTACCCAAAAACAATTTATTTACTAAGATATTATTTATCAACGCATTGAGCAGGATTGCAAAGACCCTCTTTCTCCGCTGGTTATTTCAAAAAGCCAACTAAAACCCTTTAAATCGTATGATTTAGAGGGTTTTTCATTTTAAGACCTATCCAAAATATTCATTAATGTGTGTCCCTAAGGGGGTAAATTCGGGCACCTTAAAACTCAAAACATTTGTGTAACCAATTTTTATCTAAGGCTGCAATGCACAAGGCTTTTGAACATATTTGATAACATGTTCATTTGTTGAACAGCTGCAAGTTTAATACCCTGTTTACTATTCAAACATCTTGGGTTAAAGTCTTTTTAGAATTAAATTTAGATTTAGCTAAAAGGTTACCGCAATGAAAACAAAAGTATCTATTCTCGTTTACGCAAATAGAGCCAAAGCTAGTGTAAACGGTCTAGTATCGATGTACATTAGAATTACTGTCAATGGCCAAAGAATTGAATTAAGCACAAACAGATTTGTCGAAATTTCAAAATGGTCACAAAAGCTGGCAAAATGAAAGGCAGTTCTGAAGAAGCCCGTTCAATAAATACCCATCTAGACATGTTCAAAATCAAGATTATTGATGTACAAATGGAACTTATCCATAAAAACATCAATATAACTTCTGAGGCACTTAAAAACAGACTGCTCGGTATCTAAGAACGTCAAAGAACCCTTATACCTATTTTTAAAGATCATATTAACAAAATCAAAGAATTAGTTGGAAAAGAATATCCAACTGGAACATTGGAGCGCTAAAATACATCTTTAAAGCACACCACGGAATTCTTGGAATGGAAATACAAAATATCCGATATCGAAATTGCCCGACACACTTTTGCAACGACAGTAATGCTTACAAATGGAGTTCCCATTGAAACTGTCAATAAAATTCTGAAAAATAGCAATTTAAAAACTACCCAACATTATGCAAAAGTTTTGGACAAAAAAGTGAGTGAAGATATGAAGATTTTGAGAGAAAAGTTTTCAATGATATCAATACATAAAGAACAAAAAATAATTTAAGATCATAATTTTATTCAAAAAAGATATTATCAAAAAACCTTGAAACGACTACTACAATAGTTGATTTGGCTATTTTTAAACTTGGAATGTTACTGAAATTTGCATCAAATATTTAAACATTAAAAAAGATGAAAATTATTGTAACAGGTTCTTTAGGGAACATCGGGAAGCCGTTAACAAAGCAGTTATTGCAAAAAGGACATCAAGTAACTGTAATTAGTAGCAATCTTGAAAAGATAAAAACCATTGAAGATTTGGGTGCAATTGCAGCTATTGGGTCATTAGATGATGAAGGCTTTCTTACAGAAACTTTCAAAGGCGCAGATGTAGTTTATTCGATGGTTCCACCCAATTACTTTGCTGAAATTGATATTAGAGAATATTATCGTAAAACAGGTATTGTTTACAAGCAAGCCTTGAAAAAATCTGGAGTAAAACGTGTTATAAATTTAAGTAGTTATGGTGCACATTTAGACAAAGGAACAGGAATTATTTTGGGTTCACATTATGTAGAACAAATCCTTAACGAACTATCTGATGTGGAAATAACACATATTCGACCTACTTATTTCTATTATAATTTGCTCAATCTAATCGATATGATAAAAAATTCAGGGATGATTTTTGCCAATTATGGAGGTGCGAAAAGTTTTGAAATGGTATCCCCGATCGATATTGCTGATGCAATTGTAAATGAAATTGAGATACCATCCACACATCGAAAAGTTAGGTATGTATCAAGTGATGAACTTTCAGGAAACGAAATTGCAAGTATTTTGGGTGCTAAAATAGGCAAACCTGATTTAAAGTGGATTGTCGTTTCTGATGATGAAACACGCAAAGGTTTTTTAGACAGCGATTTTCCTGAACTTCTTTCAAATAATTATGTTGAAATGTTTTCAAGTCTGAACAGCGGTAAATTAGCAGAGGATTATAAATTGAATAAACCAACAGTTTTAGGGAAAGTAAAATTTTCAGATTTTGTAAATGATTTTGTAACCGCCTATAA